>CASGAK010000017.1 GCA_949299435.1 uncultured bacterium | reverse complement strand
CTCCTTGCCAAGGAGGATGTCGCGAGTTCGAGCCTCGTCTCCCGCTCCATAAAGAAGAGTCTGATTTTCAGGCTCTTTTTTATTTTATAGAAAGATTTTAGCGAGAGCTCGCTTTTTTGAGTTTGACGACTTATGAGCAGAGTGTGAATGATTGGCGGCAAAATGGATAGACTTTGCGGGCGACAATCGAAGGCACATTTAATGCGAACAGGGCAATACAAGCTGTGTCTAACATTCATAAAAAAAAGACAGACCTCAAACTCTTTTTTTATTTTATTAATTTTAACTGAATTATGCTTTACTCTCGTAATGTTCAATTATTTTAGTTTAAAATAGTACTTATTAATCCTGAAAAAACAAAAGTAGATATGTACAGTAAAATTTTATTTACCAACTAAAATTATAGGTAAATTATTTTCCTTGGAAAATTCAAGGAACCATTCTGGACAACCTGCTAATGTGTCTGCTTTTGCAATTAGCCCTTTTACTTTAGAATTAAGGGCAACTATTTCATTATGTGAGCCATGGACTTTCATTTTTTTCTCATTTATCAATTCATCTCTTGAATAAGTGAAAGCATCGATTATATCCTCTTTTTTGAAAACTCTATCATTAATTTTTAAATCTCTAATTTGGGTTTCTGGATATTTTTTGCTCAAAATTTCTTTTGTAATTTGTGCATATTCTTCGTTTGTGATTTTTATATTTTTATCTGCAAGATTTTCGATAAATTTATCTTTTACAAAAGTCCTGTATTTACTATCTTCGAACATTTCAGAGACAAAATTATTGAATCCCTTTTTACCGCCAGAATTTGCATTAGCATAGTATGCATACGATACGTTTGCATTATCAATATCAACAATAAGTCCGAACTCTAAACCGTAGTATGTTGATTTATCTGCCATGCTAATCATTGAAATTGATTGTGCAGAATTATTTATCGGGTTATTAGCTAGAGTTTTAAATATTTCCAGATTAATTTTTGATCGCACCATATGCACAGCAAGTCGAAGTTTTTCAAGCGTTACATTATCAAATCCGTATTTGAAAAGGTTAGTTTGATTATCTAATGTTGTAAGATTTAATACTTCAAATTCTTCTTCTTTGCCGTCTAGCAAATGTTTTTCTTTTGGAAAACTTCTTTCAGGAAGTATTCGACCATCTTTTGTTATTCTTTGCGGTATTTTTTTGAATTTTGACGTTGTAATTACAACTTGTTTTTCTGCAAGTTTTTGTACATATTTTTCTATTTCGTTCATTTTTTTATCAAATTCAATATTTGCTTCTTTTGTTGTATTTGTGTGCATAACATTCTTAAAGAAATTTTCATTTACGTTATTAGCATCAGCTTTTGCAACAATTCGGTAAATTAGAAAATCCTCAGGTCTACGACAAAGAGTTGCTATTTCCTTATTTGAAAGTTGACCTAAATTATATGCTTTGAACCAGTGGTGGTTTTCGACAGTTGCTATAATCCTGTCTTTTATTTCATCTGTAAAGTTAAATTTTTCTAGTATTGAATAAACATATTCTGCAGATTTCATTGCATGTCCTGTATCTGAGCTGTTTTGGAAGTATCTTTTACCGATATCATGCAAAAGTGTTGAAAATTTAAGTACGATTTTGTCTTTATCGCTCAGTTTTTGATAGAGTGGGTCATTCATTGAGTCTTGGAGTACTTTTAAAATGTGTACGTCAAGTGAGTAGGCTTGTCTATCGTGCTGGGGTTTTGTAAAAAACGCAGCAAATTCCGGAATACCTTTGATTAAGGAATTTAGAAAATCTTTAGTTTCTTTTGGCAAGTTTGCTGTATCAGAAATTTTATTATTGAGTGTATATTTTTCTATTTCGGCAATCAGTTCATTTGCAAAGAGCTTTTCTTCAGGGGTTAGTTTAAGATTTTCTGTGCCTTTAGTATTTAAAAGTCCTTCAAATCCTGTTTTTGTTCTTTCATAGCCTAGTAATTCAGCTATGTTTCTATCGTTTTTGAATTCTTGTGTGGTCATTTGTTTTGCCGTATTTATCATTTGAAGAATATCTGGGAAATCTTTTTCATTAAGAGTTTCAAGTTTTTCGGCAAAAAGGGCTATATACTCTTTTCGTTTTAAAAGAGTATTAATTAATGAAGAGTCCTCGATAGGAGAATCTGAAACTATTTTTTTAATTAAATCAGGTGAGATGTTTTTTACATGATTTAAAGAATTTAGCAGGTCAGATTTTGTCATTGACATAAATTTGTAGTTTTGTTCAATCAAAGATGATAATTCATTTACTACATTATCAAATTCTTTTAACTCTCCTCTTGCTCGATATCGCATAGAGCCTCCGACATCGACTTTTACAACACCGCTATCGCGATATTGAGTGTTGTCGTTTTTAGGAGCGTCCCAGTTTGCAAGCCAAGCATCTACTGCAAAACCATCGTAAATTTGCTCAGGAGATTTTGGAGTCGTACTTAGGTTTGGAATATATTCACCTGCTATACCGATGATATGGTTGTTTTTGTCATAAATGTATTTCATATTGGGTGAATCTATGCCTGCTGCACGATATAATTGTGAGGCGAGAACCTCTTCTATGTTTTGTCCCAATTTATTTTGGTCAGGGTATTTTATGTAATAAAGTTTATCACCAATTTGGGTGTAATAGGCGGTATTTGATCCTCCTTGTGTGCCTAAAAATCTTGTGCCGATTGTTTTTTCTCCGTTGATAATTATTTCAACTTCTTCAGTTTTATGGTTTGACTTCAGCTCTTGTATTTTTTGATTTGTTAATTCTACATCTGATTTTGATAATTCTAATTCGGGTATTTTTATATTTTCAAAATCAAAGTCTGTAACTTTGTTATGTTTTTTTATTATTGTATCCATATTTTGCATAAATTTATCTCTTGAATATGCTAGAGGGATACCGGATTTACCGAATTGTGTAAAATCTGCACTTTGAATTACTTTATCATTCACTTCATTGTTTTTAATTTGGTTTAAAAATTCTGTGATATTTTCTTTTGGAGTTTCAATTGTTGGATATTTTTTATTAATTTCTCGCATAAGGATATTGAGTTTTGAATCAATATCTATACCTTGTTGTTTCAAAATAGTTTTGTCTTCTGTGGTTAATTTTCCTAAAGTGAGCAAAGAAGAAATTTTATCAGAAAGACTTACAGATATCGTATTATTTGATATTAAATCGACAACATAACTAATATTACTACCTTCATCTTTTAGTCTTTTCAATATATTAATTACGTCATCATTGAATATTGATAACGCTTTAGCATTAGCACAAATATCTGTTATTGAGTTGACATCAAGACCAGCATCTATAAAATCATTAATTTTTTTTATTAGAATTTCTGTAGATAATGTTTCATTGGTAGAAAATACTTTTGTAAGCTCTTTTATCTCTGAGTTATGTACTTTCTCATTTTTTATTAAATTATTAATAAAAGAATTTATTTTATTAAGTTTATTTTCATCTTTTACGAATTTTAAACTTATTAAGATTTCATTTGTATTGTATAGATTAAAATTATTATCAATTACCAAATTTCTTATCAGACGAACCATTGATTCAGAATAATTATTATAATCATCTTCTATTGCCTCAAACATCGAATTGACCTCTGAAGTGTAGTACTTTTTAGTATTCATAATATCAATTATTGTCTTTTGAGTATATTCTGATTTTTTATTTTTTATAATATCAATTAAATTCGGGACATCTTCATTTTTTATATTAGGATTATCCAGTAATTGTTTTGCAAATTCAATTTTTGCCTCATTCACACCTTCTTTTGTCCATCTTGAATTTAATATTTTGCCCAAAAGATTACTTATAATATCACCATTGAGATCACCTCTGTTGATGAGATATTTTGCAAAATCTTTCTGAAGCGGACGGCTTTTAGAATCATTATTCAAAGGCGAAGTTATTTTGTAAATATCATTTATATCTAATTTCGGTTCATTAATTAATTCTTGTATAAAATCCCATTCTTCAGATTTTGATATTTCAGGATTTTTTGCAATATTATTTTTTATATTTTGTAAATTATAAATTAGTAAATTAATATTTTTGGAATTAAATTTAGGATTGCTAATGATGGCATCAAGACATTTTTTCATTTCCGGTGACGAATTTGTTATAACATCGTATAGAAATATGTCTGAAATTTCATCATACACACCATGCTTTCTTAAATTCTCAACTTCTGCAATAATATTATCAATATCAATTATTTTGTCTGAAGTTAATAAATTAAAAGCTGATTCATGCAACTTTGTTTTAATATTTTCTGATAAGTTTCTCCATAGCTCAAGATTTTTAGGATTAAATTCTTTATTTCTGCTACTTTGACTCAAGTATTTAACAAGTGTTTTGGCACCTATATTTTTAAGTTCATCATCAGAAAATTTTTCAAGTGAAGCTATTAAATTATTATACTCTGAAACTTCAAATATTTTTGTATAATCCGTATAGAATCCCAGACTTACTTCATATTTAATCAAGTCTTGCAATCGCTTTGGGGTCTTACTCAGTATTTCTTTTATAACTTGGTTATAATTTTGTAAATTGCCGGAAAAATTTTGAGCTATGGTCTTAAAAGGTATTGCACTCAATTCTTCGGAATTAAGGGCTTTAAAATAGTCCATTTGCTCAATACTATGTAAATGCCAACAGAAATTTTGAGCACTATCTTTATCAATTTTTTCATTATTTACATAATTTATAAATTTATCTAATACATCTTTATCAAGTTGATTTAGGATTTGAAGGGTATTTCCATATAATGTAAGATTTACAGCAAGTGGATCCTTAATCTGTGTTAGAGTGTCAAGCATATTTTTATTTATAACTGCCATACCGTTATAGATTCTCTCAAGTATCGCAGGGTTTAATTTATTATTGTATTCTTTGATTAATTCAATTCTGTTTTTTAGTTCATTAGGATCCGCTTTGTACTGAAAGTTGAGATTATCTGCGGTAGACCAAAAATTATTTCTAATAATAGATTTTTCAGAATTCAAATATTCAATAAAATTCTGAGGTAATTCTTTATGCAATTTTGCACATTCTATCATGTTATCAAGGTTTTGAGAGGTAAAGAGTTTTTCAAAATCAAATATCGGATAGGTAGAAGTGGTTGAAAAGTTTATCTTTTTTAAGAATTCCGGTTCTGCAAGTGCGACAAATTCTTTAATTTTTTCTGAATTTTCTATCTTAGTTTCTGTAAAAAATTTCATAAATGAGTATTCATTTAATCTGTCATTATCTTTTACTAATTGCGGCATTTTTTCTACAATTGCAATTCTATTCATCAATTCTTTTTTACCGTTCTTATCAAGTTGAAGATATTTATCATTTAATTTAGATAGAAGTGTAGCAATGCTTTCTTTCGGAAAGATATTTATAATTGCAGTAGATAGCTTTAGTGAAGATCTATCCTTATAATAGTTGTTTAAGACAGGAATATAGCTATAATCAAAATTATTTTTTAATTCTGATTTTAAATCGTTATATAAATCCGTGTATCTGCTATCAGCAGAGCTTATTAAATTATAAATTATCTGACTTGCATTAGGGGTATTATTTTGAATAAGTTCTTTTGCTAAATTTATATTCTTCTTGAGCTGAGCGAACTCCTCATCTGTGAATTTTGGGTAGTATCTCGAATATTCATCACACTTAACTCTATTTTGATAATCACCTTTTTCTTCAACAAAACGATTGAAATCATCTGCAAGTTTTATTGCTTCAAAATACTTATCATCATGTTTTTTAAATAAAATATCATAGTCATACTTAATAATATCTTGTTTCAAATCAGGTTCTAAACCTTTATAAAACTCCAAATTACGATTAAAATCTTCAGGGGAAATTTGTACCATTTCGTCGGTAAAACACTTTGTTCGTAGATTTTTTAGAGTTTTAACTACTCTTGCATTTTTAAAATCTGATGCTAAATCTGTAATTAATTTATCAAAGGTATCAATATTAGATTTAAAAGTTTTAAAATCTTTTATTTGTAAAAACGGAATATTGTCACTAAAAAATTTTGAAGCACCTTCATTCCAATAAGCATCTGTTAAATGGCATATATCACTAATCATCTGAGAAAAATCTTTTACACTCAAATCTGGATTTTGCTTTAATAAATCATTTATTTTTGAAATTTCATTCTTATCAAGTTTTTTACCTGAACGCATCAGATTAATCTGATCAATTAGTTCATCAAAATTACTTGCGAGTTTCAAATCACCATTTTTATAAATTTTATACATTTTACTCTTTGCTAATGGATTAGCACTTTCTGCTTTTACATAAGTTCCATCAGATACAAAATTACCATATTCATCAAAATCACCATTTTCAAGTTTTATTTCTTTAATTTCAGGATTAGTTAGATCTTCTATATCTGGTGTCTTTTCAAGTCTTTTAGCAAATGGAGCTACTTCAGAATCGTCAATTTTACTATTTTGCTTTGTTAAATTTTGGATATTAGTATCTTTAACTCTGATTTTACCCTCAGAAATACTATCCATTGCCTTTAGAATATTTTGTGCTTCTTCTTTACTCACTCCATATTCTTTAAATGCATCATGGATATATTTTACCTTTGATTCGGTATTCAAATGTACAAACTGTTTTTGCAATACTCCGCCTGATATTGCAAATGCTACTGAATTTATCCAATCTTGGGTTGTTACATTGCCATTCCCCATTACTTTGTTTACCAAATATGTACTTGATATATCCAATGCAACCTCACTTGATACTTGTAATGTCTTGGATAGTGTATCTATTTTTTTGAAACTTTTTACTATTTCATTTGGGAATTTTACCGGATTCGCTTTTACCATTGCTGAGATTTCATCGGCACTTTTTCCGGTTTCTTTTAATGTGTTTACTAGTGCTTTTGTTTTATATAGTGCCGCTCCCTGTTCGGCAAGTTTACTTGCTCCCATACCTGCTGCCATATATACACTATTTTGTAATACTCCTGCACCCCATGACTTCCATTCGTCTGAACTCATTCCGTTTTCTGAAGATAATTGCTCCAACAACTCTGTCGGCCGTAGAGTCATATTTGTCATTATTACAGGGGAAGCTGCTTGTTGTACTTTTTGTAAAGTTTGTGCGATTTTTACACCTTTTTTGGCTTTATCTACTAAATTTAGCCCTTTTACTACTTTTGCTCCGGTTGTTGTACTTTTTAACGCTACTGTTCCTTTCAATGCCCAACCGCTTGTTGCTACAGCTCCGCCAGGTACTACCATCAATGCCATTGAGGCTATATTTAAGCCCATTTCGATGTTAGATACACCTTGTTGTTGTTTTTGGACGTATTCTTCTGATAATATTTTTAAATCTTTTTTCCCATACGCTTTTTTAAAGCTGTCTTCGTAATCTTTTTGGTATTTTTCTAATGTTTTGTGGGTAAGCGTTGATAATTCTTCGGCTGTCGCATTTTCTTTATATTCTACTCCTAGTGCTGTTACTAGGGATTTATCTAATCGTGTACTTAGTTCTTTTGCGATTAGTTTTAATTCTTCATTGGTTGCTTCTGCTGGAAATCCGTTTTTAGCTGTGCGATAGATTACGTATTTTCCTTGTTTGGTTTTTGCAAGGCGGAAATCTCCTCCGTATTTTTTTACGTCGGGGTGGTCTTTGTATTTTTCATTTATATCTTTTAGGGTTTTGTTTATTTCTTCTTTTGAATTTACACCTGCCAGTTTAAATGCTTCAATGATTGCTTTTGAGGATTTTTCGGGATTCAATTGGCTTGTTAAATCTCCTTTTGTTGAAAAGGATAGGTTTTCTTTTGTCTTATTAATAATTTCTACTGCTGTTTTTACTTGTGCATAGGCTTGTGCTTTTTCTTGGCATGCTTGAATATTTTTTTCGTTAAACTCTACTCCCCTTGTACTTTTAAAAGTTTCTTCAAATGTTTGGTGTATTGGCTCCCCTAAAAAATCATACGCTAGGGGCTCTCCTTTTAAGGCTTTTTCCAGTTGTATCAAGTCTTGTTTTGTTTTTGTTATTTCGTTTTTTACTGTGGTTTTTGAATATTCTTTATTAAATATTTCTTGCCAGGTATTTACTAATGATGATAGGGCTCCTGATTCCTTATCTCGTTCGGTGACTATTGCATCGGCTTCCGCGGTTATTTCTTTTAAAAAATTTATTGCTTCAGTTTGGGGTTCTGTTGGCTGGTGCGGGGTATAAGATTTTTGAGTGCGTTCTAATGTGACTCCTTTTGATAAGTCCTTTTCTAAGCCTGTGCCGAAAAGATTGCTATTTTCTAATGGGGGAGCTGGCTGGGCTCCTTTTTTAGCTTCTTTATTACCTTTTTTAGATACTGCTAGGTTTTCAAAGCCGGGGTAAACTTTGCCTGTCTTTTCCATTTCTTGTTGCATTATTGATACAACTTCGTCATCTGTTATGACATACCCCAGATTCTTTGATTGCCTGTATTGGCTTATTATCTTTTGTTGTTCTACACTATATGTTGCCATTATTCCTGTCGTTTCCGCACACTTTACCTTAGTTTATATAACGACTCGCTTTTATAATTTCTTTAATAAATATTTTTCTTTGTTAATTTTCTTTAACCAAACAAGCCGGAGCTTACAGAAATTTCAAGCTAATATATAACAAAATATTTACAATAGATTAATATGATTACGAATCGTATATAATTACCCTATATGAAATCGCTTTCAGTCGAACAACTTAACAAATACTTAAAGAAACGTATTCCTGTGCTTTTAGGAATTTTTATAATTGTTAATATCATATCCGAAATTCATCACTTTAACTTATTAACTGATATATTATCTCATTTTCAACTACAATATTTGTTTATAAGTTTAATTTTTGTCATTTTAACGATTTACATGATTTTCTATGAAAAAGTATTTTTTATATACGCAGCTATCTCTATTATGATTTTATTTATAAAAATCCCTTACTTTTCAGCTTTTTATAAACCAATAAGTCAAATTACTCCCGATGAAAAAATTAAAATCGGATTATTTAACGTCTTGACTTCAAATACTGATTATACAAAAGTTACTCAGGAAATTTTCAATAATTCACCTGATATTATAATTTTACAGGAAATTGACGACTTTTGGGTTTATAATTTGGCACCAGTAAAAAAAAATTATCCATATAAAGTAGAACATATTCGTTTTGACAACTTTGGCATAGCAATTTACTCCAAAATACCAATAGAAAACAGTCAAATCGAAAAATGGACAGAACTGGAAATACCGGTTATAAAAGCAGAATTTAAAATAGATAAATCCGAAGTCATTCTATATGGAATACATACTCTACCGCCCATAAATAATGAGTATTTAAAAATCAGAAATCTAATGCTTCAAAAAATTAATAAAATTTCAAATTCAACAAAACAAAAAATAATAATTGCGGGAGATCTCAATACCACAAGATTTTCACACGCATATCAAGAATACCTGCAGAAATCAAATTTAATTGATACCCAAGTTCAAAATAAGAATATCTCAGGAACCTGGAATGCTAAACACCCTGGATTTATGAGAATATCTTTGGATCATATATTGATATCTCCTACTTTAGTAAGTTCTGATTTTAAAATCGGAAAAGACATAGGAAGCGATCATCTCCCAATTTTCGCAAATATATATTCAAATGATAAATAAATGTTAATTTTAAATAATAAAAATAGCAAAAAAATTTTTGACAATTTTTAAAACTAAAAAGGCGGTAAAAATGAAAATTCAGAACAACAATTATCAAACAAATTTCGGACAATTATATATTAATTCAACAGCAGCTCAAAAATTACTTAAAAAAGCTGACAAAGCTGTAAAAGCACAAAACGCAATTTATGTAAACACAAATATTCCCAAAGGACATTCTCGTCCGCTTTGGTCAGTTTTATCAAAGCATATTGAGCAAAGACAGAAAAACAATCCTAATAATATCATAATTGATATTGCTAATAAAGCAAAACAAATTTTATCAGTTAAAAGTGTTGATAAACAAGGTTTTCTAATAAAAAGTTACGAAGTAAATCCTATACCTGATTTTGGCACCCATAACGATATTTTTCCTAAAGATGACTGGTATAGAAGATATTATCACAGTTTTGATCAAAAATTATACAGCAGATCTAATTTATTTGATGTTTTGGAAAAAGCTGAATACGATGTAGATTCGCTTTTGGAAAAGCAACTTAAAGAAACTCCTGATAAAAAAATAAGCATAAGAGAACTCGAAAAACCATTAAAGAAAATATCAAACAACACCCCTAAAGCAAAAAAAACAAACTATCATAAAAAAAGATTATTTTTACATGTCCAAAAACCATTTGAAAACTTAAAAGAATTAATTGAAAATAGCTCTGACAAATTCAATCTTGCTCCAATTAATAAAAAAATTAAAACCGAACAAAAAAACAAAAGCAGATTACCTAGAAAAATCAAAAAAGAACTAAGCAGAAATTGATTGTATTTTTAAATACTATATACTGTTATTATGAATTTTATAATAATAAAAGACCAACTTAAAAAACAGTATTATGTACTAAATACACCGTTTTTACCTGAATTCTACTCAATAATTAAACGAAAAAGCAGCAACAGGTACAAACTAAAAGTTTTTGAAAACAATTACCCGCAAAGGATACTAAAAATTTTTTATGTTAAATATCTGCTTTCACAAAAATACAAATACCGAAGGAAATTACTTAATGATTTTTTAAGCAGTAATGAGTAATTTACCATTTTTTGAATATGAAAAACACAGCTAAAATTATAAATAAAAACCCAACCAGATAATTCCATCGGAATTCTTCTTTCAAATAAAGTACAGAAAATATACTGAACACAACAAGCGTAATAACCTCTTGCATAGTCTTTAGCTGAGCTGCAGAAAAGAACTCATGCCCAATTCGATTAGCTGGCACTTGGAAACAGTATTCAAAAAAAGCAATCCCCCAGCTCACGAGTATGACAAGCAATATCGGTGCTGCTTTAAACTTCAAATGCCCATACCAAGCAAATGTCATGAAAATATTTGATATAGTTAAAAGTATAATCGGTGCAATTTGTCTAATCATAAGTACTCCAGCTAATATAATTTACAAAAAAATTATACAACAAAATATAACTCTTGACAGTAAAGTTTTTTCTTAATAGAATAATACATGTACCCGCCGACTTGGCTCAATGGTAGAGCAACGGTTTTGTAAACCGTAGGTTGTAGGTTCGATTCCTATAGTCGGCATTTTT
>CASGAK010000016.1 GCA_949299435.1 uncultured bacterium | reverse complement strand
AACATAAACAAATCCTGTCCTAATCTGTTTGGATTTTTAAGGTACCCGTTAACATCTACTGATATGTATAATACATTAACTTTAGCCCTATTTTCCAACAATATAAGACTACTATCAACAAGCACAAACTGTCCATCATCAAAATATGTCAAATCTATTGTGTTTGTGCCATTAAAATTTTTATATATTTTAGAGTTTTTAGATGTATCACCTGCATTAACATAGTTAGGAACACAACCTTTTTCTAAAACTGCTACATCGCCTTCTGATCCCCAACCACAGTCTTTTGCTATCTTCATATACTTTAATAGAATCGGTTTTAATTCATGAGATCCAACATTTTCATCGGTAAGTCTTTCACCAGTTTCAGCCTGATACATATTTAATGCTTGACCTATTAGGGAATAACCTCGCTTCAGACCTGTTTCCAACTCTTTATAACGGGCATTGCTGATTAACGTCGGTAATGTCATAGCTGCGACTACTCCGATTATGCCAAGCGTTATCAGGACTTCTGCCAATGTGAATGCTTTGAAACTTTTTAAAACACCTGCAGGAGCGTTATTTGCGGCCCCCCCCCCCCCCCCGTAATTCAATCATAGTATGCATTTCCAGCTCCTTTCCTAATTTGTCGGTTTTCATCGTCTACTTATTTATTATAACAATTTTTTTCATAGTGTGCAAGAGTCAGCTAATTTTTCACAATTTTTCTGTGGGGCATTTTAGTGCGTTTGAACTATATACAACACAAAAATTTTTAAAAGTCGATTTTGTCATCAACAATCACTACTTAACGAAACAGTAGTAAAGCGGATTTTGTTTGAGTGTAAGCAAGTTAATCCGCTTCTTGTTAAATTTAGTAGTGATTAAACGGTCAGCGTATTCTCTTTTCTTCACATATTCTTTTCTTTTGGATCGCTACAAAAGAAAAGAATGTACATCATAAATAATTAATAGCAGTTAATTTCCTAAATTAAAACTTGGTACATCAGAACTACACACAATACTGCTATTTATTATTAGTAAACGGAACATGTCAATGGCTTTTGGGCACTTTTGCCACCAAAAGAGCCCTCCCACCTCCTTATGTAGGACTTTACTATAAAATTTCACACACATTCGCCATTGGGCAATTTTTACAGACAGTTTTTATGTAATATTACTTAAAAAAATCTTGAAGTTTTATTAAAATGGATAATATAATAATTAAGTAGGAACATAGGTAATTTTCCTCAATTTTGTCAGTATAACACCTATAAATGGTGACAGAAAGGATTAAAATGGTATTAGAATTAGCTTCTGAGCAGTTGGAACGAGCAATTAACCCTACTCATGATATTAAACTTTTTGCAGGTCGTTCAAATACTAAATTAGCTCAGGAAATTGCAGATTATTTAGGCACTTCGATTGGTCCTATGGTAATTAAAAATTTTGCAGACGGTGAAATTTATGTTCAAGTAAAAGAAAGTGTCCGCGGTGATGACGTTTTCATTATCCAGCCATTATGCAACCCTGTTAATGAAAACCTTATGGAACTATTAATTATAATTGACGCATTCAAAAGAGCAAGTGCAAAGACAATAACCGCTGTAATTCCATACTACGGTTATGCAAGACAAGACAGAAAAACTTCCGGACGCGAAGCAATCACTGCAAAACTTGTAGCGGATTTATTAACGACAGCAGGTACCGACAGAGTGCTAGCAATGGATTTGCATACAGGTCAAATTCAAGGATTTTTCAATATACTCGTAGACCATATCTATGCAACACCTATTTTGGTAAATTACATAAAAAGTTTAAATATAAATCCTGATGATATGGTAGCAGTAAGTCCGGACACTGGCGGTGTTCAACGAACAAGACATTTTGCCAAAGCAATCGGCTGCTCTCTTGCAATAATTGACAAACGTCGTGACAAGCATAATGAAGCTATTGCATCACATGTAATCGGTGATGTCAAAGATAAAGTATGTGTTATGTTTGATGACATAATCGATACTGCAGGAACAATTTGCGAGGCTTCAAAACTCTTAGCAAGAGAAGGAGCTAAAGAAGTCTATGTTTGTGCTGCTCACCCTGTATTCTCAGGTCCTGCAATTGAAAGATTGGCAAATGCACCTATCAAAGAGTGTGTTGTGACAAACACAATACCGCTTGATATGTCCAAAATGCCTCCAAATATTAAACAGCTTTCCGTAGCACCTCTTTTAGGACAAGCTATTTCTAGAATCCATGATGATGAAAGCGTAAGCTCTTTATTCGGTTTTGAAAAGGATATCCAAGTAACTTAGTAAAATAATTAATTTTTGGAATATGAAAAAGATTGATACCGTCTTAAAATTAAGACGGTATCATTTTTCAAAATCAGCTTTTGCCACCTGCTTTTCCAGCTCTCGCGAGCCTGCTATGTGACTCGTTTTTTAATATTTATGCAATACCCCCACACCGTAAATACTCAACTATAAAATTCCTCCCATATTTTTTATAGCCGAATTTTTCAGATAAATCCATAAAAAAAAGCCGTCTTTTTAATAAGAACGGCTACCAGACTTGGGGAGGAGGTATGAAAAACTTTCGTTTTTCATATCTATATTT
>CASGAK010000015.1 GCA_949299435.1 uncultured bacterium | reverse complement strand
GCTGCAAAAATAAAAAGAATATATAAAGGGTTTGATATTTCATTTGGATTTTCCAGCTTTGTCCCAAAAGCAAATACACCATTCCAGTGGATAGGTAGAGAATCTTCAAAATCACTTGAAGAAAAAACTGAGTATATAAAAAAAGAAATGCATAAAATCGGTGTATCAGCAAGTGTATCAAGTATAAAATGGGATTACTGGCAAGCCGTGCTATCAAGAGGTGATGGCTCTTTTACAGAATTTTTAATTGATACATACAAATTAGGGGGAAAATTGGGTGCATTTAAAAAATCCGCTAAATTACATAATATAAATACAGATTTTTATGCATTATCAACTTTTCCGACTGATATGCCTTTACCTTGGGATTTTATTTCTGTAAAGCCCGGAAAAGACTTTTTAATCAATGAATATAATAAATTATTAAATCTATAGCGGAGTATAATCAGAATAAATAAGACTTTGCCAGCTTTCAAAGTAGCTTATTTGAGTTGCACTTCCTGTTTTAATATAAATTTTAGGCATTGATGACGCAGGAATATTAAGTGCAGAACATATTGCAGCTTTGATAATATCTGGAGTAGTAACTATAATAATTCTATTAGAGATATTTTCATTAACTATTCTGTCAATGATAGTATCCACACGTTTTACAAAGTCATTTAAGGCTTCAGCGTCTGCTGGTACTGGAAGTGAAGGATCATTGATCAATTTATCAAAATCTTCAGGATATTTTTCTTCAATCTGCTCATAAGTAAGCCCATTAAAAGTACCGCATTTTCTAGGAGTTAAATCATCAATGACTTCATAATTTTTTTTGTACAATTTAGCTATTACTTGTGCTGTCTGTATAGTTCTAGTTGCAGGAGAGGTGTATATTTTATCATTTTTTATCCCTCTGTTGCGTAAAAACTCAGTAATCTTTTCAACTTCTTCTTGTCCGGCATCATTTAGTTGCGGGTAATTTAATACATCTGAAAATCGACCTTCTTCTGAATATATTGTAGCACCATGGCTTATATAAGTTATTTTACATTTTCTGCTGAAATACATATTTACCTCTTTAATCTTTTTTAATTATAACATATTTTATATTTTTTTTGTAGTATGATGTAAAAATAAAAAGGAGATTTTTATGCGAGGAAAAGCGTTTAAATTTGGAGATAACATATCTACAGACCATATTGCACCAGGAAGGCTGTTTCATTTACGTTCAAATTTGGAAGAATTTGCAAAACACGTACTTGAAGACGCTGATGAAACATTTGCAAGTAAAATGCAAAAAGGTGATTTTGTAGTAGCTGGAAATAATTTTGGTCTTGGCTCCTCAAGAGAACACGCTCCGCAAATTATAAAAATAGCAGGAGTAGGTGCAGTTATTGCAAAATCATTCGCCAGAATTTTTTATCGAAATGCTATTAATATAGGACTTTTAGCTATAGAATGCGATACTGATGCTATTGATGCAGGTGATGAACTGGATGTTGATATTGAAAAGGGTATAATTACTAATCTTACTAATGGTGCTGTAATCCAAATAGAACCTATTCCCCCTGTTATGCGTCAAATGCTCAAAGATGGCGGGCTTGTCGAACATATTAAAAAACATGGTGAATTTAAGTTGAATTAATAATTAAAAATCTAAAAAACAAATCTTCTCTTTAATAATAAAAAGTCCCGATTGGTCGGGACTTTTTATTATTACCACAATTCGTAATCTTTGAGAGTTTTTTTCGCCATATTAATATCTCGTTTACTAATTTTTACATATTCATTAGTAGAAGGATTAATAATGCACATTGTCTTAGTACATTCTCTTATAAAGCGTTTGACTGCGTCAATTTCTGCCTTTTTATCAAGCATTTTATCCTTGTGATGTTTTGAATCTCCCTCTTTTGGAACATAATTTGCTGCCTCATTGAATTCTAAAATTCTTCTTTCATAGGCTTCAATACCGATATCATTTAGTGCAGTATTTTTATAGCTTCCTGCCACGAGATCTGATCTTATGTAACTTTCTATTTGATTATGAAAAGATTCACTATCTTTTGGTGAAGTTGATTTTTTATTGTATAAATAAGTTATATACCTTTTATTTGGGTTAAAAAACATATAATAATAGAATTCATTTTCTTTTGCACCTTTGAGTACTTCTTCAGGAATTGGTTCAGGTAAAAAATCCGGCTTATAGGTTGTAATATTTTTGTCACCGACAGTAACTTTCTTTCCAGCAATAGTCGATGGTAGTGATTTTGTCTGAATAAAGTCACTTTTCATAAAAAATACAGCATATATTAAAAATCCTGTTAAAAATACAATTATTGCAATATAAATTTTAAATTTCAGTTCCATAAAATCCCCACTTATTACTATGTATAAAATTATACACCATGTTAATTTTTTTTTCAATAAGCAGGATAAAAAACAAGCACAGCTTGACAATAAAATATTTTTGAAGTTATATGAAAGCATACACAGTCGAAATTTTCGTGCTGGATTTGACGGCTGTTGTTATGTGGTGTAAATTACCGCCGGAATGCGTAAGGGTTCCAGGACAGCTTTATAAGCCGGGAATTTACAGGTAAAGTTACTAAAATAAAGGAGAAATCAATGCCTACAATTAACCAGCTTGTACGTAGAGAACGTAAAAAGCTAATTGACAAAACAAAATCTCCAGCTTTGATGAATTGTCCTCAAAGACGTGGAGTTTGCACAAGGGTGTATACAACAACCCCTAAAAAACCAAACTCAGCACTTAGAAAAGTTGCCAGAGTACGTTTGACAAACGGATTTGAAGTTACTTCATATATCCCAGGTATCGGACATAACTTACAAGAACACAGTGTTGTACTTATAAGAGGCGGAAGGGTTAAAGATCTTCCTGGTGTTCGTTATCACATCGTAAGAGGTACATTAGACACTGCAGGTGTTGCTAACAGAGCTCAAAGCAGATCTAAATATGGTGCTAAGAAAAATGTTAAAGGAGGTAAGAAGTAATGTCTAGACGTTCTAAACCGGCAAAACGTATTCCGTTAGCAGATCCCGTATATAATAGTGTTGATATATCAAAATTTATAAACAGAATTATGCGACGCGGTAAAAAATCATTAGCTGAGAAAATTTTCTATATGACAATGGAAAGAATTAAAGAAAGAACAAATTCTGATCCTCAAGAAATTTTCCAAAAGGCTTTAACAAACGCAACTCCGCTGTTGGAAGTAAAAGCAAGACGTATCGGCGGATCTACTTATCAAGTTCCGATAGAAGTAAAAGCAGATAGAGGATTTGCACTTTCTTCATCAGCAATTATAGATGCAGCTAAAAAACGTGGTGGTAAATCATTCATAGACAAGCTAACCAATGAGATTATTGATGCTTCAAACGGCTCTGGTGCTGCTTGCAAAAAGCGTGAAGACACCCATAAAATGGCTGAAGCTAACAAGGCGTTTGCTCATTACAGATATTAATAATTATTTAATAAACTGACAACCTCCTGATTATTAGTCAGGGGGTTGTTTTTTATTTAGTGTTTAAAAAATTTTTAATATCTTCATGAGGCGTTGATGTAGTATTTATTTGATAAATCTTTTTTAATGTTGATATAATGTTGGGATTTATAATATTCGGAGTACATTCTGAAAGGTAGATGTACTTTGCTCCGAGGTTACTTAAATTAATTATATTCGATATCGAGTTAGTATCACATTTTGTAAAGAAGAATATTAACTTATTTGAATCAACTGGTACTGTATTAAATATTTCAATTAGAACTTTGTATATTGCTGGTAAATTACCTGCTAAATTTATAAAAAGTTCATTTTTTGTATTGAAATGATATGAAAAAGTAATTATATAACTTTTTTCAGGTAAATGTCTGTATAATTTTTGAAAATAGTCTTCTTGACAAGATGAATATTCAGATGTACCTATGATAATTAATTTTTCTATTTCTCCGCTTTTTATTTTTTGAGATAGTTTACTAATTTTATTTATCAAGTCATCTTTATTATATCCAATTTCAATAGAATCAATTTCCCTGCCCTTTGAAAATCCTTTTGAGTTTAGAGCTGATTCAAAAATAGTATTGTAGTCATTTTTATTTAATTTTATTACCCCTTGAGGAGTCATTTTTTCTGAGGAGAAAAGTTTTCCTCTATATAAGTAATCAATATTTGGATAATCGCTTTTTGTAAGTAAAATTGGTCCTGGAAATGTAGCAAAATCCAATACACAATTGCCAGAGCAACTACCATAGTTACCTTTTAAATGCTTAAATTGTTGAAATTTTTCAAAAGCGTGTGCAATCAATAAATCAGCATGTGTATAGACAGAAAAATCAAGCTCCTCTGATTTTTTCAAAATATCATAAAGAATTTGCAGGTTTGCACCTGATACAAGAAGGGCCTTACCTGGTATGGTTGACTTGGATACTTCAGTGTTTATGATATTTCCGAATTTTTCGCGTTGTGAATTTTCGAGTAAATCAATTAATGTAAGATCCATTCTTGCTAATTTATCAATACTGTCTTTAATTTTCACTGTCGAAGTTTTCGTATAATTGAATAAATTTAAACCTTTTAAAATTTCTTTATAAACAGAATCATCAAATTTATCATACTCAGAGAGTTTTTCTAGATTTATTGCAAGGCTTTCAATAATAAGTAACAAAATTTCATAAAGATTTTTTTGTTGCAAAGAAATCTTCTTATACTTTGCCAGTAGAGCTTTTTCACCTGCTCTGATAATTTCAGATAGAGTCATTTGCGGGGTTAATTTTAAAGTCAGCTTAAATTCATCAGACTTTAATTTAGTTTTGTCACAAAAATTATGATATTCTTTTCTTGCATAAAGCAATTTAGAATATATCCTGCTTATTATTTCAAGTAATTGATCATTTGTATATTTATTCGTAGCTATAAGTGATAAGATGCCATCAATTATAAATTCTTTATTTTCGAAATATGACATATTAACTTCTTCTTGTTTTAGCTCGTAATAAGCCAGTTGTCTGAGAAATATGATCATTACTTCTTGAAATGCCCTCACCTCCGGAGATGTAGAACAATTTCCTCTTGAGACACACTCGTTATAGTCATTTCCTTCTTCTTTATTTCGGTTAAATAGCATAATCTACTCCTGCATATTATCTTTTAAATATTCAATTATATCATCAGATTCATACATTTTTATCTTATTTTCTTTGTCATATAAAAATGGAACTTGAGATTTTCCGCCTATTTTCTGTAAAGCATCATAATTTTCAGGTTCTGATACCTCATGTTTCACATACTCTATATTATTTTCTTCTAAAAACTTCATTACTTTTTTTGAATACGGACAAGAGTCCAGAACATATAATTCTAACATTTTTACCTCCCGATTTTTACTTATTATAAAATATAAGCAATTTTATTTATTCCCTAGCTATATATAAAGACTATACTATTATAATCTTTTAAGAGTTTGCATATATATAATTTTGTTATAGAATTTTTATATGAATAAGAAGAATATACTGGTAATATTTGGTACTCGTCCGGAAGTTATAAAATTAGCTCCTGTGATAATTGAGTTAAAAAAACACCCTGATAAATATAATGTTATTGTTTGTAATACAGAACAGCAAAAAGAGCTTTCAAATCAAACTCTTGAATATTTTAATCTAAAAGCTGATTTAAATTTAGACTGTATGCGTCCAAATCAGTCATTATTGGAGGTACAGACACGTATTTTAACTGCTTTAAATTCTGTATTTAAAAATTATACAATAGATGCAACCATTGTACAAGGTGATACAATGACTGTATTATGCGGGGCATTAGCTAGTTTTTATAATAAAATTCCGCTATTTCACGTGGAGGCTGGATTAAGATCTTATGATATCTATGAACCTTTTCCAGAAGAAGTTATGCGACAAATGACAAGCCGTGTTGCCGAAATTAACTTTGCTCCCACAGAAAAAAACAGTCAGGCCTTAATTAAAGAGGACATTAAACCTGAAAAAATTCATGTTGTAGGTAATACTGTAATTGATGCACTTTTTTGCTTATCCAAAGAAACTTTAGCTAAAAGTAAGGATTTTTATGAAGAAAAAGGTATTTCAATAAATGATAAACTTGTATTAATTACAGCCCACAGACGTGAGAATCATGGGGAGCGTATTGACAGAATCATTGATTCTATTGAGTATTTGGCTGAAAAATATAATGACCATACCTATATTATTCCTGTTCACCCAAATCCAAACGTAAAAGATAAAATACATTCTAGGCTTGAAAAATATAGTAATATTAAACTTTTACCCCCATTAGATTATCCGAATTTAGTATATTTGATGAAAAATGCAAAGCTAATATTAACAGATTCCGGCGGAATTCAAGAAGAAGCTCCTTCTTTTGGCTGTCCAACTCTTGTTATGAGATATGAAACCGAAAGACAAGAAGGTATTGATGCAGGAGTTTCTGTATTAGTAGGAGCTGATTTTGATAAAATTATAGGATACAGTGAAAAAATCTTATCTGATTCATTTGATAATACTCGCTTAAAATCAGTAAATCCTTATGGTGATGGTAATTCAGCTAAAAAAATCCTTAATATTATAACAGAATATTTTTTCAAAAAATAAACCTCTTAATTATTTAAGAGGCTGTATCAGATTTGACTAATATTAGGAAATTTGAATATTATTTGAATGCCATTTTTTGCATATGCCTGATGGTATCACCTTTTTTGTGTTGAATGTTAGACGTAATTCTTTGTTTAAGCATATTATCAATTTTGGCAGAAGTCATTATGTCAGATTTCAACTCTTTGTATAATTTAATTTCCCTTTCGGTCATTTCATTTTTATAATCATTTTTTTCATCTTTTTCAACAGATTTTCTAAAGCTGCCAAGTAAAATGCAAATCAGTAGAAATGACGCTGTAATCCAACCAATTTCTTTTTTAGAAATACCGTCACTCACCACAACAGGAGCCGAAGCAGGGGTATCAAAAATTATATCAGTTTTATCAAGATTTTCACCCTGCACAAAAATTTTAACTTCATTATTGCCTGTATTTTCTATTACAACATTATTTATGCCATTCGCATTGATATATTTAGTATCCAAGTTTATTGCAGTGGAAATATTTTTTATGCTGATTTCCAAAGTTCCATCGGCATGCATATTTTTTTTAAGATTAGCTATGTTATCAGATCTTAAAACAATATTATTGCCCTTTGCTGTACCCTCTATTATTACAGCACTAAGGCTGTTATCAAATGCGTAAGCTGCAGATGAGAGCATCATAAATATTAATAGTATTAGGTTAATAACTTTTTTTCTCATATTCCCTCGATATTTCCCCAATCTTTTCTTACAGATACAGCATATATTCTTTGCAGAAAATCTACATCAATCACAGGAATAGATTTTATCAATCCTTGGATCTATTTAATATTAAAATTTTATGTTAACAAATGTTACAAAAAATAACCATGCTGAAATAACCCAATTTCATTTTTTTTTATATAAGTACCACGAGGCATAAAGGAGTTCTAAAATGACTAACAACATTTTTGCACGCACTTCACAACAACAAAGACCAAACACAATAGCTAAAAGTAAAAAGTCTGAAACAGCTGAAACAGCAGGTTCATTAGCATTAAAGGCTGAAAAAAGTTATCTAGCAATGAATTCATACGATACTGTATCAATAAACAGTCCATATTCATTAAATATTGATTTTAGTAACTATTCAACTCCGGAAAATGGAGGTATGAATAATTCAGGATTTTTAAGTAATTTTGCAAATGCAGTAGCTCTAATCGGCACCGATTGTTCCGGATTTGCAGGAGCTGCAACATCTGCACCATCATCTGGCTCTTGCTCATGTGGCGGGGGCGGAGGCTTTACCTCATTTGTATAAAAATAAAGAAAAATTGGTTTTATAGAAAATAAAGAAAAGAAAAATAATTCAAGGTGACGATTTCAGCTCACCTTTTTTATTGTATTTATATTAATATGGACAAGAAGTTTTATGTATACATTTTACAAACAGAAGATAATAAGCTGTATTGCGGCTACACAGACGATGTTAAAAAACGATTTGAGGCACATCAAAACGGCACAGGGGCAAAATATACAAAAGCTCACAGACCTCTAAAAATAGTTTATAATAAAGAATTTTCAACAAAATCCGAAGCCATGAAAGAAGAGTATCGCATAAAACATTTAACACGCACACAAAAAATGGAATTAATAACAAATTCTAATTAGTTTCATTTTCTTGTTTTTTCTGTTCTTTTTCAAGTTTCTTTTGAGCTTTTGCTTCTTCTTTAGCTTTTTGCTTAGCTTCTTTTTCTTGACGTTCTTGAGATGCTTTATCAAGAAGTTCTTGTGTTTTTTCAAGCGAATCATTAGTTGATGTAGAGCCTTCAACGCTATCTTTTATTTTATAGTCTTCCATCAGGTATTTATGCTCTTTTTCAATCTCTTTTAGTTTTGTTTTATATTCTGTATCAAGCTGTTTAATTTTATTTTCATATTCTTCTTTTTTCTTTTTGTTGTCAAGTTTATCTTCATAAATAGCTTGTTTTTCTTCTATTTCCAAAATAGT
>CASGAK010000014.1 GCA_949299435.1 uncultured bacterium | reverse complement strand
GCTCCTGCACTTGTTAATGCCCCTGCTATATCACCTTGTGCTGCATAGCAAGCAGTTTTAGTTACATTTGCAGCGAGTTGTCCGTATTGACCTACAGTTTCAGCGACAGTACCTACTTTTTGCATTACTTGTCCGGCTGCAATAAGTGCTGCTCCAGCTCCAAAACACCAACTGGTTGAAGAACCTAATGCAATTAAAGCTGCTCCTGCGTATTTTACGCTTGTACCAGCAGTTGCTATAGTTGTACTTATTTCTTCAGCCATATTGGCTATTTCTAAAATATCATCAGATGCTTTTTTATTTGTTTCAAGCCCTGCTTGTATGTTTTGAACTCCTGCCATGTATTTAGTTGATACCTTATGCATAGTCTTGATTTGTTTATTGGTAGAAGTTTGAAGTTTATTAATTTTGGTGCCTGTTTTTTGCATTGAAGCAGACTTCGTCGAAATTTGACCTTGAAGTTCTGCAATTCTTGCAGCATTAGGATCATCTTGTTGAGCCTGCATATCTTGCTGATATTCTTCTGTACCAGCCAAAGAAAGTGAAAATGCACTATTTACACCGACTCCTGTGCTGTTTGCAGCCAAAAGTCCTTCAAGTTCGCTTTGTAATGCATTTACTTCATCATTTTCTGTATTTAAGGAATCTGTTAGTTGAGTTATTTGCTCTTGATTTTTTTGTATACTTTGCGATTCTTTTTTATATTGTTTTTCGAGTGATTTTTGATCTTTGATAAGAGTTTTTTGTTTTTTTTGTGCATCTTTAGAATAAGATTCTGCAGTTTTACCGTCTTGCTCTACGGATTTTGTTTGAGATTCAAGGTCTTGTCTTTGGCTATCAAGATTTGCAGCCATTGCTCGACCTTCAGAAGCACTTATATTGTTAGCATCAATTGTTGTTCCTTCTGATTGTGATGGGTTAGTTTGCCCAGACGAATTTGTATCTTGGGTTGAATTTCCTTCTGCTATATTTTTTAAATTCTGTTGTGATTCTTGGAATGATAGCTCATTTTTCTTATTAGTAATTTCTTCCACTTTGCTTTTGAACATTGATTTTAAAATAGGGTTGCTTTGAGTGAAAGAGTTTATATCTTCAAGAGCTTTTTCACATTCTTTTTTTGTAGTCATTTTGCTTGCATCAAGTGATGTAAGCTCGTCTATATTTTTAGGTTGTGTTTCG
The DNA here is from genome assembly GCA_949299435.1 of uncultured bacterium. Taxonomy (GTDB): domain Bacteria; phylum Cyanobacteriota; class Vampirovibrionia; order Gastranaerophilales; family Gastranaerophilaceae; genus Scatenecus. Next base: position 3,840 of record CASGAK010000014.1, on the reverse strand, counting down.
ATTTGAGGTTTAGGAGCATTCCAAAGTGAACCGTCCTGTGTTAACCAGATCGGTTTTTGGTCTGAAGATGTTGTTATACCCTTTTTGGCAAGGGCTAACTTTGCTAATTCGGCGTTTGATAAGTTGTTTATGCCGTCTACCATTTGTGTACAGCTCTCCTCTTGTTAAGCTCTCTTAAATATATAAAAACTTCTTATATTCATTGATTTCAGTATGTTTTAGTTTTGTTACAAAAGTTAATACTTTGTTCTTTATATTGAAATTTGCTTTAAAAAAATATTTTTGTTAGAATTTATACGTAAATAAAATTATTGATGAGGGAGAAATAATTATGAAATTAATGGAAGGTAAAAAGGGTGTTATTTTTGGAGTTTCAAATACCCATGGTATTGCTTATGCGATAGCGAAACAGCTTTATGAAGCAGGTGCGGATATTGCGTTTACCTATGCTGGTGAGCCGATGGAAAAAAGGGTTCGTCCTTTAGCAGAGGAAATGGGTGCAAAAATCATCATGAATTGTGATGTAACTAAAGAAGATGAAGTAGCTGCTGTATTCAAAGAATGTGAAAGAGTATATGGTAAAATTGACTTTGTAGTTCATGCCGTAGCTTTTGCAGCTAAAGAAGACTTACAAGGAAGATTTATTGACACATCACGTGCAGGCTGGGATTTAGCTATGGGTGTAAGTGCATATTCACTTATTTCACTTTGTAAACATGCTGAGCCTATTATGAATGAAGGCGGATCAATATTTGCTCTTACATATTTAGGTTCAGAATATGTTGTTGCAAATTACAATATTATGGGTGTAGCTAAGGCTGCATTAGAATCTTCTATGAGATATCTTGCTGCTGACCTTGGTAAAAAAGGTATCAGAGTTAATTGTATTTCAGCAGGAGCAGTTAAAACTCTTGCAGCTAAAGGTATTTCAGGATTTGACAAGATGCTTAAAGCAGCTGTTGCTAAAGCTCCTCTGGGACGTAATGTTTCATTGGAAGATGTTGGTAAAGCAGGTTTATATTTAGCTTCTGATTTATCAACTGGAACAACCGGTCAAATTTTATATGTAGATTGCGGTTGTCATGCTGTATATGCATCATTAGAGGAAATGGAAATTATCGCAAATTCAATTCCGAAAGCGTAAATAATTTTAAATATAAAAAAGACCGTCCATATAAGGCGGTCTTTTTTTATTCAGTAAAAGTAAAATTTTCTCCGAGTGTTTCTTCAATTTCTTTTAAAATTTCAGATATGTTTAAATTAAGCCCCTCACAAATTCTCCATAGTGTACTCAGTTGAGGATCTTTTATTCCTTTTTCCAAATCTGCCCACATAGATTTTGTCATGCCTATTTCTGCAGATAAGAGGCTGATAGATTTACCTGTTTGTTTTCGATGTTTTTTGATAATTTCCCCAATTACTTTTTGGAATATTTTTTTATTTTCTATATATGATTCTTGCATTTTTGATATTTTAGTGCTAAATTAAGAACATGTTGTGCTAATATTAGAACAAAAGAAAGGGGCTTTATGGATATTTGGGGTGTTAACCTGACAGAATATATTTTACAAGTAAAATTTTCTGTCAATGATTGTCGTAATGGATTTACTATGGCTGAAGTACTTATTACGCTGGGAATAATCGGTATAGTAACAGCTATGACTTTGCCTGCGGTTATAAATGATAGCCGTAACAGGCAGCTTGAGGTAGGGCTTAAAAGAAGCTATTCAATTATTGCTCAGGCGTTAGAACAATATCAGGCTCAAACCGGTGAAAGGATTACCGTTGAAAATCAAGGATTGCATACATTAAAACCCATTCTAATGAAATATTTAAAAGTAGTTGAAGATTGGGGCTGGGGAGCTGAAAATGCAAGTGGATCCTGTATTCCCAATCAAGGGAGTTTACCTGAGGAGGATAGAGCTGGCGTAAGAGCATATAAAACTTATAATGGAAAAACTAATATTTTAATGAGATTATTTGACGACGGACAATTTGTGATTAATGATGGAAGTTTGGTTTTACTTGAAAATTCAGGCGGACACACATTATATATTTCTGTTGATGTGAATGGGTACAATAAAAAATCCGAATCGATTGGGACAAGATTTATTTATGTTTCAAATTAATGAAAAGGGTATGCTTTTGCCTATGGGTGTTAAAGGAACGGATTATTACAGTGAAATTGATGAATATTGCTCAAATTCATCTTCAGATAGTATTAATGGTGCAGGCTGTACTTATAATGCTCTTACTGATAAAGATTATTTTAAAAATCTTCCAAAATAGGTTTTGTGATAGTTTTTTTTGTGGTATTTTGTTGTTAAAGAGATAAATTAAAAGATAAGGATAGAAAATGACAGAAACTGCAATAAAAATCGAAGATTTACCGACGGTATATGATCCTAAGGCAACTGAAGAAAGTATTTATAAGTTTTGGGAAGAAGGCGGATTTTTCAAGGCTGATGCAAAAAGCGATAAGCCGCATTATTCTATTGTAATTCCCCCTCCGAACGTTACTGGGGTATTGCATATGGGACATGCTCTCGATGAAACATTGCAGGATATATTGACCAGATATCACAGAATGTCAGGTTATGAAACTCTTTGGCTTCCAGGTACTGACCATGCTGGTATCGCAACTCAAAACGTTGTAGAGAAAAAACTTCGTGAAAAAGGTCTTTCTCGTTATGATTTAGGGCGTGAAAAATTTCTTGATGAAACTTGGAAATGGGCGAATCAGCATAAATCAGCGATTTTAGATCAATGTAAGCGATTGGGTGCTTCGTTTGACCGTACAAGAGAACGCTTTACATTCGATGAAGGCTGTTCTAAAGCTGTAAAAGAAGTTTTTGTAAGACTTTATGAAAAAGGGTTAATTTATAAAGGTAAATATATAGTAAACTGGTGTCCAAGATGTAAAAGTGCGATTTCAGATGTAGAAACTGAATATGCAACAGAACAAGGACATATGTGGGAAATTTCATACCCTCTAAAAGGTGAGTCAGGTGCGATTATTGTTGCAACAACAAGACCTGAGACAATTTTCGGTGATGTTGCAATTGCAGTACACCCATCTGATCATAAATATTCAGAACTTGTTGGAAAGACTGTTGTAATTCCTCTTACTGGTCGTGAAATCCCGATTATTGCAGATGAGTATGTAGATAAAAACTTTGGTACAGGAGCTGTTAAAATTACCCCAGCACACGATCCCAACGATTATGAGGTAGGAAAACGTCATAATTTAAAACCAATTTGGGTAATTGATGAAGAAGGTAAAATGAAGGCTTGTGGTGAGGTTCCGCCAGAGCTTCACGGGCTTGACAGATACGAAGCTAGAGAAAAAATTATCGGAATGCTTTCTTATAAAAATTTCTTGTTAAGAACAAGAGATCATGAGCACAATGTTGGTAAATGTCAACGTTGTGGTACAACAATTGAACCGTTACTTTCTGAACAGTGGTTTGTAAAAATGGAACCTCTTGCTAAAGAAGCAATTGCTGCTGTAAAAGACGGTTGTATAAAATTCGTTCCTGATAGATGGGAGAAGAATTATCTGGGCTGGATGGAAAATATTCGAGATTGGTGTATTTCTCGTCAATTGTGGTGGGGACATCAAATTCCTGCATATTACCATAAAGTAACAGGTGAAATGGTTGTAGCAAGAGAAAATCCTGATCCTGAAAATTATGTACAAGATCCAGATGTTCTTGATACTTGGTTCTCTTCAGGACTTTGGCCGTTCTCTACTATGGGTTGGCCAAATACTGAGGCAGAAGACTTTAAAAAATTCTATCCGACAACTACTTTAGTTACAGGATTTGATATTATATTTTT
>CASGAK010000013.1 GCA_949299435.1 uncultured bacterium | reverse complement strand
GAAATTTTTGTTTAATAGTTCTATAATTCTAGAATAATGGAATTATAAAAAGAGGTTATCATGGATATTCAGGAAGCAGCAATAATATTTACCGCATTATCCCAAGAGTCGAGATTAAAGATATATAAATTATTGGTAGAAAACAGCTTAGAGGGAATTTGTCCCTGTGATATAGCAGCAAAGCTCGATATGCCAAGGAATACACTGTCTTTTCATTTGTCATTGTTAACACAAGCAGGATTGTGTCTTAAAACCAAACAGGGAAAAATGTTTGTTTGTCGCCCAAATTGTCAAAAAATTAAAGAAACAATGGAATTTTTACATAAAGACTGCGTCGCTTGTCATAATAAGTAGTTATAAATGTAAAAATTCAGGTAAAATTTTTAGAAAGGATTATATATTATATGTTTGAATTTCTAACTGATTTCGCAAATATTTTAACATCTATGATGGGAATTGACCTAAATTCAAAACTCGGAGGAGCTGTCAGTTTTTTTATTGAAGATACAATAAAAATATTTTTGCTGATATATATAATGCTGTTTGTCGTTTCACTGTTTCGTTCTCAGCTTGATCCTCATAAAATTAAGGAATATTTATCAGGAAAAAGATCAATTATCGGATATGCATTGGCGGTTATACTTGGAGTAATTACCCCATTTTGTTCTTGTTCATCAATACCTTTGTTTATCGGATTTATGTCAGCTGGTGTACCTTTTGGTATGGCAATGACTTTTTTAATAGCGTCACCATTAATTAGTGAAGTTGCCGCAGTGCTTTTATTGATTACTCCAAATGCTGGTGTAGCCGCTGCATGTGCATATATAATATGTGGAATTATAATTTCTATTTTAGGCGGATATTTATGTGACAGATTGGAATTGCAGAAATTCAAATTAATTAGAAATGATTGTGAAAATCAACATAGTCATTGTCATGGCAGTTGCTGCAGTTGCAGTCAAAATGATAGAGTAAAATCAATCGTAAAATATGCTAATGATTATTCATTAAATACATTAAAAGAAATTTCACTGTATATTTTGCTTGGCTTAATTGTGGGTGCGTTCATGCATGGGTATATTCCGCAGGAATTATTTGTAAAATATTTGGGAGAATCTAACCCATTTGCAGTAATAGTGGCTGCATTTGCCGGTATTCCGATATATGCAAATCACAATAGTGTATTACCGATTGTACAGGTGCTTTTGATTAAAGGAGTTCCTATAGGTACAACGCTCGTAATGCTTATGAGTATAACCGCTATATCTTTACCCGAAATGATTATGCTTCATAAAGTCCTCAGCTGGAAAATGCTCGGAATTTTTGCAAGTTACCTTTTTGTTTCTTTTATAATCGTCGGATATTTTATGAATTGGATATTATTTTAAATATTCGGTAATATAAGCCTTGGAATTTGCCAAAATAAATTGTACATCATCAGGGTTTTGTATGTATCTGTAAGAAATTTCCTTGTCGGAATTTTCTTTTTCAATAATCAGATGTCCGTAATCTGCAAGTCTTCCCAAATAACTTCTTCTAAGCCTTACAAGATGAATTTTATTTAAAGGAACAGTTATTTCTTCCACATCAAAAGCACCTTGTCTAATGTGCAAACTTGATGTTGTAATTACTGCTCTGTCTGAATAGTATCTTAAAATCGGATATATTATAGGCATAAGCACTAAAAGAGCAATTATAAATCCCCAAAAAGTCGGGATATTTACGTAAAAAATCCAAAAATAAGCTACAAAAACAGGTGAAAATACGATTGGCCAAAAAAGAGCCATACAATGTTTTTTAATTTCATAAACGACTATTTCATTTTCGTCATCTTGGACTGATTCCTCAGTATCTTTAGTATTTTCTACATCTGTAATGACATCTGTATCTTGGTATACGGATATTTTTGAAGATTTGTAGTTATCCTCATAATTTTGTTCATCTGAAATTTCGGTATCATCTCTTAAATCATGACCGCAGAATTTACAGAAATTATCAAAATCGTTAACTTTTTTTCCGCAATTTGGACAAAACATAATTAATCCCTTTTTTTTAGATTATTTTATCATATAATGTATATGCGGTCAATTACCAAAACGATAAAAAAGGCGGAAAAATGGAGAGAATTAATCTTACAAAAGAAGAATTGCTGGAATTGTATGATATGGATTTGGATATACTTTTGGAGCTGTCATCAAAATATTTGAAAGATGATATTGAATTTTGTTCTTTGGTGAATGCAAGAAACGGCAAATGTTCTCAAAATTGTAAATATTGTGCACAAAGCTCTCATTATAGAACAGATATAGAATGCTATCCGCTTGTAGATAAAGAAACGGTAAAAAAAGCTGCATTAGAGGCAAAAGAGCATCATGTATCAAGATTTGCCGTTGTGACTTCAGGAAAATCTCCAGATGAAAGTGATGTTGAGGGAATTATTGACTTAATAAAAGAAATAAATAAAATTGACGGGATAAGAAGTTGTGCCTCAATAGGGATTTTGACCGAAGAACAAGCGGAAAAACTTTCAAAATGCGGACTAAAACGATTTCATCATAATATAAACACAAGTAAATCTTATTATCCTCAAGTTTGTACAACCCACACTTGGGAAGACCGTTTAAACACTTGTAAACTTGTTAAAAAATATGGCATGGAATTGTGCTGCGGGGTAATTTTGGGAATGGGTGAAAGTGTTGATCAGCGTGTAGAAATGGCATTAGAATTAGCTGAAATTCAACCGGATTCAATTCCTATTAATATACTTATGCCAATACCTCAAACACCTTTTGAAAATTATTTCGATAAAATTGATGAAGAAAATATTTTAAGAACACTCGCCATTTTCAAAATAGCAAACCCGAATTCAATATTACGTTTTTGTGGCGGCAGAATGCGGCTGAGTGAAGAAAATCAAATTAAGGCTTTAAAGTCTTGTGTAGAAGGAATTTTAACAGGCAATTATCTCACAACAACGGGAAAATCTCCTGATGAAGATATTGCACTGGTAAAAAAATTAAATAAAAAAATTTTAAAATTATAGTTTTATTAGTCATCTGACTAGTATTAATTTGATTATATTAAATATATAATTTTACTGTTTAATTCCGTTAAAATAAGAAGAATTTTAGAAAGCAAAATTTTAAATGAATTTCAAAAGAAATAAATATGGTTTTAATGACCGCGAAGCAAGGGTTTGTGAACTTTTGAGAAAGAATTACGAGCTGGACGAAATAGCAAGAATAATGCACATCAGCTTGCATACCGTAAAATCCCATGTAAATAAAATAAAAAGAATGAATTTAAACTAATAATATGCTATAATTCATACGAATATGGAGATTGATTATGTATAGAATTGGTTTAGGATATGATATTCATACGCTTTGTGAGGGAAGGGATTTAATAATAGGCGGGGTAAAAATCACTCACGAAAAGGGGCTTATGGGGCATTCAGACGCGGACGTGCTTATCCATGCAATAATTGACGGAATGCTTGGTGCTGCTGCTATGAGTGATATCGGCACACTTTTTCCCGATACTGATAAAAAGTATAAAGATATAGATAGCACACTGCTTTTAAGTCGGGTTTATGAAAAGATTCAAGAAATCGGATACGGAATAGTAAATATAGACAGTAATATAATTGCCCAAGAGCCGAAAATGATGCCTTATATTCCAAAAATGAGAGAAGCTCTTGATAAGGTACTCAAAATAGGACAGCATAATATCAGCATCAAGGCAAAAACTAATGAAAAAATGGACGCTGTGGGTCAAAAACTTGCAATTGAAGCACATGCTGTGGTATTATTAAAAAAGCTAAGAGGTGAATGATGAAAAAGATTTTGGTTTTGTTTATAGTATTTATTTTTTCTGCGGGTGTCGGGTTTGCTGAAAATTACGATGCAAATTTTAAAAAAGTTTTTTATGACGGATTTGAAGGAGGCATGTTCTACTCTTTGGAACAAAGCCTTTTGATGAGCGGTATTGAACAGGCTAAAGTTACAAGATATATAAAAGCGATGAAAACAAGAGTTAATAGAGCTGAATTAGAAAATCAAACTTGGGCTTGTGTTTCAAAGTATCCAATAGAAAAATTAGCTTCAAATCAGAAAAAAATAGCTGATGAATGCTTTGATAAATGGGCAGAAAATTATTATATTAAAAACAAGGATTTAACAAGGCTTTTGAAATAATATCAGCAATCGAAGCAAAATTTTTCAACTGCTTTTACCCAGCCGTTGTTGTCGACGGTATCTGTAATGTAGTCAGCACAGGCTCTCAAATCGTCTGTTGAATTGCCCATAGCAACTTTAATACCTCCAGCTTTGAGTAATTCAATATCGTTGTCCTGATCGCCTATTGCAAGAATTTCATTTTGTTTAATTCCCCATTTGTTCGCTAAAAATTCTACAGCCGAACCCTTTGTAGCATTTTTGCTTGCTATTTCGCAAAAATACGGTGTTGATTTGATTATGTATAAATCGGGGTATAATTTACTCAAATCTCTTACCCAGCCTGTAACTCTGTCAGCATCGTTAAAGTCGATTGCAAGAATTTTATTAACGTTTTTAATTTTCAACTTGTCGAATTTGCAGACGTGATAATCAATAAATCTTGCATCAGTATATTTTCTTATTGTATCGGAATCCTTTTCCACATATAATATGTCGTCCATATAAAGATTAATATGGACATCATTACGATGAGCCCAGTCGATAATTTCAATGGCTTTTTCAGAATCCATATCACAACGCATTAGAACATCATCGCATTTATAAAATTCTTTAATCATACCCCCTTGGTAAGATACAATCGGCTCAGTAATTCCAAGCTCTTTTGCTATTCCTAAAGCTGCACAATGCATTCTGCCTGTAACAAGCACAACTTTTATCCCTTTTTTTTGGAGTTTTTTAATGGTTGCCTTAACCTCAGGGGTATAGTCAAAACTCCATTTTAAAAGAGTACCGTCGATGTCTGTCGCAACCATTTTAATCATTAATTTAACCCTTTCATAATTGCACAGATTGTTTTTGCATCGGTGATTTCGCCTGATTTAACCATTTTTATCAATTCATCTTTGCTGAATTGGTACTCGATTAAAAATTCACCCTCATCAGGACATTCCCCGACAAATTCCAAATCGGTTGCTTTGTACAGATATAATTTTTCATCGCTATAGCCCGGTGAAGTGAAAATATATCCCAAATCTTCCCAATTTTTAGCGATATAACCTGTTTCTTCGGTCAATTCACGTTTAGCAGCTTCGAAAGGATCTTCACCTTTTTCCAGCTTACCCGCAGGAAGCTCTAATAAACCCTGTTTCAGCGGGTATCTGAATTGTTTTACCATTAAGATTTTTTCAATCCCTTCTTTTTTGCGAATTGCAAGAATTACAACTCCGCCAGAATGCTCTACTACTTCGCGATAGGAAGTCTTTCCTGTCATAAGTTCCACTTTGTCGTTATAGACAGTGATAATTTTACCATCGTAGACCACATCACTAGTTAAAGTTTTTTCAATCAAATCCATACTAACCCTCTTTTTTTCATTCTAGCATAAAAAGTCAGAAAGTAATTTTAAAATTTAAAGAGCCCTGATAATTGATTTGAT
>CASGAK010000012.1 GCA_949299435.1 uncultured bacterium | reverse complement strand
TAGTAGGAAAAATCAAGCTTCAAATTGAAGCAGGAAAAGCAAACCCGTCACCACCGGTAGGTCCGGCACTAGGTCAGCACGGTGTGAACATTATGGATTTTTGTAAGCAATTTAATGCTAGAACAGAATCTCAAGCAGGATATATCATTCCTGTAGTAATTGATGTATACGAAGACAGAAGTTTTTCATTCGTAACAAAATCACCACCGGCACCTGTTTTAATTAAAAAGGCTTTAAACTTGTCAAAAGGTTCAGCAGTGCCGAACAAGGATAAAGTAGCTGAAATTACTCAAGCACAGCTTGAAGAAATCGCTAAAATAAAAATGAATGACTTAAATGCTACAACATTAGAAGCAGCGGTAAAAATGATTAAAGGTTCTTGCCGTGCAATGGGTGTAACAGTTAAGGAAGGTTAGGATGGAAGGATTTTTTACATGATTGTAAAATCCGTTATTACCACGAAAGGATAAAGAAATGTCAAAATTAACAAAAAAACAAAAGAAAATGCAAGAAATGCTTGATGGATTTGAACAACCGTCAACAGCAGTAAATGCAATTAAAAAATTACAAGAAATATCAAAAGAATTAGCAAAATTCAATGAAACAGTAGAATGTCATATGAGATTAGGTATTGATGTTCGTCAAGCTGATCAACAAATCAGATCAACAGTAGTTTTGCCGGCAGGCTTAGGTAAAACAGTAAGAGTTTGTGTAATTGCCAAAGGTGCAAAAGCTACAGAAGCAAAAGATGCTGGTGCTGATTATGCTGGTGCTGAAGAAATCATTGATAAAATTTCAGATGGCTGGTTTGAATTTGATACCTTGATAGCAACACCTGATTGCATGGGTATGTTGGGTAAATTAGGTAGAGTATTAGGACCTAAAGGTCTTATGCCAAACCCCAAAACCGGTACTGTAACAATGGACGTAGCTAAAGCTGTTAAAGATGCAAAAGCTGGTAAAGTTGAATTTAGAGCTGATAAACAAGGTATGATTCACTGTCCTATTGGAAAAGTTCAATTTGTAGAAGAAGACTTGATTAAGAACTTTGCAACATTAGCTGATGCTGTATTAAGAGCAAAACCGTCATCTGCAAAAGGAACTTTTGTGAAATCAGTTTACCTGTCAACTACAATGGGCCCTGGAATTAAATTGGATCCTAAGAATTTTGCAGCTGAAGTTAAAGAACTTGTATCATAGCAGTTTTTTAATAATTTAAAAAAGGCACCGAGAAAGGTGCCTTTTTTTATGATAAAATGTTTTTTATAGGAGAGCATATGAGTGAAAAAGGATTATTTATAACATTTGAGGGAGCAGACGGGTGTGGAAAAACTACTCAGATAAATTTATTAAAGGATTATTTGGAAAAATCAGGCTATGAAGTCATATTGACACGTGAGCCTGGAGCGAAGGGATTAGGAGAAAAAGTCAGAGAAATTCTTTTAAACTATGACGGTGTTGTATCAGATCGTTGTGAATCTTTTTTGTTTTTAGCTGATCGTGCACAAAATATTGATATAATCGTAAAACCTGCAGTAGCTTCAGGTAAAATAGTTCTTTGTGACAGACATATTGATTCTACTGTTGCTTACCAAGGATATGGCAGAGGGTTAGATATTGAGCGTATAAAAATGTTAAATAATCTTGCTACAGATGGTAAAAAACCTGATTTAACAATTGTATTTGATATAGATGTCGCGACTTCAATGGAACGTGTAGGTAAAGATAAAGATAGAATGGAAAATGCAGGAATTGATTTCCATAACAGAGTCAGAAACGGCTATTTGGAAATTGCAAAAGAAGAACCAGAACGTATTAAAGTTATAAATTCAGTGAAGTCAATTGATGAGGTTTTTGAAGACCTTAAAAAAATTGTAAAAAAGTATTTACCTAGCTAGCAAATTTTTTTATGTTAGCTTTTTAATTTCAGTGAAAGTAAGCGGAGGTCCTTTTATGACTTATATTGATCCATCGTTAAACTATTCACAGTCTTCACAAATATCACCAAAATCTAAAAGAGTCGGTTCTACTATTTTAGGTGGACTTTTAGGAATGACTTGTTATTATTTGCCTGTCAATAAAGATGTTTTTGTAAATACTGCATTTCGTGTTACAAAAAGAAATGCAGAAAAAGATATTAAAACTTTACAGACTATAGCTGATGAAATTTCAAAAGATAAATTATCCAATGAGTCAAAGATATTTTTGAATGGAATGGGAGTAAATGAGACTATTTCATCAATTGCAGACAAATGTCGAGAACTGAAAGAGTCTATAACCGACAAAAATAAAGTGACGATATTAAAAAAAGAATTTGCCGATAATTTTAAAAAATATAAAAAAGATGAGAGCTTGATGGACACAGTAACCTCAAAGGCAATGGGTACAATAAAGTGGAACGGATTCAAATGGGGAATGGGAATTGGTGCACTTCTAGGAGCTGCCCTTAGTCTTTTGCTTACAAAAGAGAATTAGGTATCCTCGAAAGTCAATATAATCATCGAGAGCTGACTTTTATTTTAAAAAGGGACTATCTCAGGAGAAACTTGCCGAGATGGTTGATTTATCAATAGAATATGTAACCCGAGTAGAAAGAGGGCAGAAAAATATCAGTTTAAAAAAACTTTTTGCAATAGCTGATGCATTAGATGTTGATTTTTGTCTGCTGACCGATTTCAAATAAATTTTTAGGATTTTTTATGACATCAATTACGGGAAAATCTCTAAAGGTAGAAATTTGTTTTATATTTTGAGGGTTTTGATAATTCTCTTTAGCTAAAACAGCCCCGACGATTGCTTCTAGTTGTGACATAGGCATCATATTTACAGGAATATCTTCAAAGCCCCATTCATTTTTAAGGACTTGTTGTAAGAATTTGCAGTCAGCAGGAGAGCGTTCTTTGTAGCATGAATTGAGATGCAGACTTTGTCTTGTAAGATATAGCTCAAATCTGTTTATAGAAGCACCTTTTTCGCTTAAAGATTTAAAATACTCAGCACCACGAGTAGAGAATCTTTGAGTCCAATTGTCCTGATTTGGCATATTAGGGTTAGAAGATACTAATTGATAAGGCTTAGATAAAATTCGCCATTTACCGTTAAGCATTGTTCTGTCCCAAGCCAATGATATACAAATTTCACTGTCTTTTATGGAGGAATAGTTATCAAAGAAAAATATTATATCATTCATTTTATAGAGTTTATCGACGAATATAATATTGTTAAATTCATCTAAAATTGCGACACCGGTATCTACGCTTGAAGTAGCTGCAAGTGAAAGACCGATATAATATTTCATTAATTTTCTCCTTATTTTCAGATTATTGAGTACAAAGTTTCAGTGAAACAACCCCAGTAATAATAACAAGGATTGATATTACTTTGGCAAGTGAAACGGATTCTCCGAAATAAAAAATTCCGATAATTGAAATTAGAATAATACCTATAGCTGACCATATTGCGTAAGCGACGCTGACGTCGATAGTTTTTAAAGCAATAGCAAGCATTGCAAAACTCGCTATATATCCTACAAACATTAAAACTGATGGAATAATATTTGAAAGACCGTTCGATAATTTCATCATAGTAGTTTCGAATACTTCAAAAATAATTGCTAAAATTAAATAACCCCAGCCCATTTTCACCTATGCCATAAGTTTTGTAATAATAAGCGGTTCGTTATCTGTCACAAGTACCGTATGTTCAAAATGAGCGGAAGGTTTTTGGTCCGTAGTGGATACAGTCCATTCATCATCAGCTACGACGACATCATCTCCTCCTAGATTAAGCATCGGCTCAATAGCAATTACATAACCTTGTTTTAAGGGAGTTTGGTTACCTACGCTATAGTTAAAAAGGAAAGGTTCTTCATGCATTTCATGACCGACACCGTGACCGCCGTATTGTCTTACAATTCCCAAATTCTCTCTATTGGCAACTCGTTCAATAGCTTTTGATACGTCATCTAAAACATTTCCTTCACGCATTTGCTTAATACCTTCAAAAAGAGCTTCTTCTGTTGTATTTAAAAGTCTTTGAATTTCAGGAGTTATTTTTCCGACAGGATATGTCCAGGCACCATCACCTACCATACCTCCGTAAGTTGCTCCGACATCAATTGAGATTATATCGCCTTCTTTCACTTTGACATTTTCGTTAGGGATCCCATGTACTACCTGCTCGTTAATTGATGCACAAATTGAAGCAGGAAATCCCGCATAGCCTAAAAATGTCGGTACAGCTCTGTTTTCTTTAATTATACGATAAGCGATGTCGTCAAGTTCTTTTGTGCTGATACCGGGCTCTATCACTTCTTTCATTTTTTGGTGAACAAGAGCTACAATATGACCGGCATGACGCATGCGTTTAATTTCATCTCTTGATTTTTTGTGAATCATTGTATCTTTAGCCTGCGATTATTAATTAATTTAATCGCAATGCTCCTTTCTTTTTTATTTAATTACTTCAAGTAAACGTTCCCACACTTCGTCAATAGAGCCATTAGCATCTATTGTCTTTAGAGTTCCTTTGTTTTTATAATACTCAATTAAAGGAGCTGTTTCATGGAAGTATGTATCAAATCTTGCTTGAGCGACTTCTCTTGTATCGTCTTTTCTTTGAACAAGCTCAGTACCGCATTTGTCACAGATGCCGTCTTTTTGGGGAGCTTTAAATGCGAGATTATAAATTTCACCGCATACAGGACAAGAACGACGATTTACAATTCTTTCTACAAGTACATTTGTGTCTATATCAAAGTATATTGCTCTAAAATCAACTTCGACATCTCTTTTGCTGTTAATTTCGTTGTTAATTACATCGAGTTTATCAGCCTGTTCAACACTTCTAGGATATCCGTCTAAGATATACCCATCGCGACAATCATCTTGAGATAATCTGTTTTTGATAATTTTTGCAACTAAATCAACCGGTACTAATTGACCTTTGTCGATGAATGATTTTGCTACAACTCCATCTGGAGTTTGATTTTTAATTTCAGCTCTCAAAAGTGAGCCGGTGTCAACATGAGGCAGGTTTAAAAATTCTGCTAACTTTGTAGTCTGAGTTCCTTTTCCGCAAGCCGGAGGTCCTAAGAAAATTAATTCTTTTTTCATAACTGTACTCTTTTCTAAATTTTTAAATTCTGTTTTATTTTCAATAATATCCATAATCATCTCATTTCTTTGTCGTGTTCTAATACATAATAATTTTACAACAAGTAAAAATTGATTTCAATGGCTGAAAAAGTTTGAGTATAAATCTTCAAAATTTATTAAGTTGTATATAATTTAAGTGATTGTGAAATACCTTTTACACCGCAAAAAATGAATAGAATGTTTAGAAAAATCACACGAAATAATGTATAATTTTAACTATCCTTGCACAAGATAAAAAGATTTGTTATAATAAATAAGTAAACGATGAAAACC
>CASGAK010000011.1 GCA_949299435.1 uncultured bacterium | reverse complement strand
TATGATTTTATTGTATACTTTAATCAAAAGAAGTTTTAGGAAGGGTATGATATGGGTATCGCAATGGCTACAAAAAATATTAATGAACTTGCAAAAGAAGTTTTGACGATAGAAGCAAATTCTATTTTGAGATTAAAAAATAATATAGGTGAAGAATTTGATAAAGCGATAGAGTTTTTATACAACTGCAAAGGCAGAGTAATAGTAACCGGTATGGGCAAATCAGGTCTTATCGGAAGAAAAATAGCTGCTACATTATCTTCTACGGGGACTCCTGCATATTTTTTACACCCGGCAGAAAGTACCCATGGTGATTCAGGCATTATCACAAGAAACGATGTCATTATAGCTATTTCAAACAGCGGAGAAACTCAAGAACTTTTAAACCTTTTACCGTTAATAAAACGCTTTGGTGTCACAATGATCGGTATGACAGGAAATTTAAATTCAACACTCTCTCATGCCAGTGATGTAACATTGGATATCTCAGTAGAACGAGAAGCATGTCCTTTGAATAAGGCACCTACAGCAAGTACCACAGCAACTCTTGCAATGGGTGACGCTTTAGCCGTATGTCTTTTGGAAAAAAGAGGATTTTCAGAAGAAGATTTTCTTATATTCCACCCGTCAGGTGCATTAGGTAAAGGATTCTTATACAAAGTCAAAGATCTTATGCTTGCAGAATCTTCTAAATTACCTATTGCTCATGAAAACGATAAATTCACAGACGTAATTGAGATTATTACTCAATTTAAACTCGGTATGGCAATGATTTTAGATAATTTTGGCAAATTGTCAGGAGTGCTTACAGATGGTGACATCAGGAGAACTTTATTAAAATATCACGACACTTCAGATCTTTTGATAAAAGATGTAATGACTCAAAATCCAAAAAGTATTTCAGCAGATTCATACGGTGCTAGTGCTCTTAATTTGATGGAAAAATATTCTATCACAGCACTCGCAGTTGTTGATGAAAACAACAAACCTATAGGAGTTATTCATATCCATGACCTTTTGAAAGCTGGAGTTGCTTAATGAATAATTTGGAATCTAGAGCTTCAAAAATTAAACTGGCTGCATTTGATGTAGATGGAGTTATGACCGATGGAAGCATAACTTACGATGAAAACGGCATAGAATATAAGACTTTTAATGCTAAAGACGGACAAGGTATTACTATGTTAAATAATGCAGGCATAATTACAGCCATAATTACAGCCAGAAATAATGGTACCGTTCAGCATCGGGCTGAAAATTTGAAATTCAAAGAAATTCATCAAGGCTCTAAAAATAAGTTGGAAACTTTATATGAAATTCTCAAAAAATATAGTCTTTCTATGGAAGAAGTTGCATATATGGGAGATGATTTGCCTGATTTATGTATTTTGGAAAAAGCAGGACTTGCAGCATGCCCGAGTGATGCCGTAGATGAAGTAAAACAAAAAGCTCATTTTATATCCTCTAAAAACGGAGGCAAAGGAGCTGTAAGAGAATTTTGTGAATTGATTTTAAAAAACAAATAAAAATTTTAAGAAGGGATAACAAATATGTACGAAATTAAAACACAGGCTTTTTTTTCAGCCGCACATCACCTTTTAAATTATGATGGAGAATGCGAAAATCAACATGGACACAACTGGATGGTGGAAGCGTTTGTAAAAGGTGAAACTCTTGATAAAAGCAATATTTTGATTGATTATAAAGTTTTGAAAAAAGAACTTAATGCTGTATTGGATTTACTCGATCATAAAGATATTAACGAAATTCCGGAATTTCGTAATGAGAGTCCATCTTCTGAAATGATAGCTGCTTTTATTTATTCAAAATTAAAAGAAAAAATTGTTCAGCTAAGCAAAATTTCCGTTTGGGAAACACAAACATCATGTGCCAGCTATTATGAAGAGGAGTAACAATAAATGAATTTTATACAAGCAATATTAATGGGAATTGTACAGGGATTGAGTGAATTTTTACCGATATCAAGCTCTGCACATTTGGTTTTCACATCAAATTTTTATAAAGTATTTAAAGGAATTGAAATCGCTCAGCAATCAAATGAAGAAGTTTTTTTTGATATAATGCTCCATTTCGGGACTTTAATTGCTGTACTAATATTTTTCAGAAAAGAAATTCTCGCAATTTTAAAAGCATTAATAAATGCAATTAAAACAAAAAATTACTCAGACCCAGAAGCTAGAATAGGACTTTTTATAATTTTAGGTACAATAATTACAATTGCCCTTGCACTTCCTTTGCATGATGTTGCAGAAATGCTTGTATATTCTCCAGCTATTGTCGGAGGGCTTTTAATAATTACAGGAATAGTACTTTTTGTGAGTGAATATATTTCTAAACATGTTGTTGCACAAAAAGAAAATGTTGATTTAAAAAGCTCAATTTTAATTGCACTCGCACAAGGTCTTGCAGTACTACCAGGATTTTCAAGGTCAGGCTGGACAATCGCTACAGGACTTTTCACAGGCCTTGACAGAGTAACTGCAGCAAAATATTCATTTCTGTTAAGTATTCCGATTATTCTCGGAGCATCTATGGTGTATCCTTTTATTAAAATAGATTTGCATGAAGCTATTACATACAACTGGATTGCAATAATTTTTGGAACAATTGTATCAGGATTAGTAGGTTATTTATGTATTAAATACTTTCTTAAATTTGTATCAAAATTTTCACTTGCAATCTTTGGCTGGTATTGTATCATAGCGGGCCTTGGAACACTTCTTTTCTTTAGCATTTACGGCTAGGATCTGTTTGTAAAAAAATGTAAATTATAAATATCTAACTGACAAAATATTTCTTTCAGGGGTATTAATATATTGCATAAATTTGTGTGGAGTAATAATGATTTTACCAGTTAGCAGTAATACAAACCAACAATTAAATTTTTCTGCGGATAAACCTGACGAAAAAAAATATAATCACGATACATTATTACGCAATAATTTTTCTACCCGTCTTCGCATCGGTATGGACAAATTTACTAATGCAATAACTCTGTATCCTGCAAAAGGACTTAAAGGTAATAGAAATGCCAATTTTTACGAATTTTTAACAATGGGACAAGTTCCATATCTTATAGGCAGTGCAACCCTTATGGCGGTATTCAATTCCGCAATAAAACTTTTTGTGGGACCTGAAGCTCAAAAAGCTGCAAAGCCAATTGGCAGAAAAATGGCATTGGGAGTAATATTCTACGGGCTAGCCAAAAGTATGTCAAAATCTTTAATTACAACTCCTGTAGCATGGCTTACCGGCGTAGATACAAATTTACCTTATGCAAAAGTAAACTATGAATTACCTGATGATATATATGACACTGATATTACAAGTATTGAATATCACAAAGTATTTGAAAGTGTAGAATTCCCTAGATGGGACTTGCTTTACAAGAGCTCAGAAAGCAAACGACCTCGTAATGCATATTATGATAAAGTAGCTAAAAAACTCGGACTTGGTACTAAACTAAAAGATTCAGATCAGGAAGTTAAGCCGAGAATAAAAGAAATTGTTGTAAAAACAAATCTTGCACAAAATATAACATCATATCTTTGGGCTGCAACAGGAGTGGCACTTGCATTCCAAAAACCTTGGGAAGAGTTCTTCAATGTTGCAACTTTTAAGTTCTGGAAAAAAGAAGAATTTAGAAAAAGTTTATCAGCCTTTGGCAGAAGCCTTGAGGAAAGTCTATACCAATTCTACCATGGGGACGGCTCAAAAGTCAGCAAATATGCAGGAAAAGCTCTGCTATTTACATCACTCGGAGCCTCATTTTTAGGTGTAGCAAATGTAATGTTAAGTGCTCAAAAGCCATCAAAACTTGATAGTGCAGATATCATAGACAAAGAAAGAAAGTATGTGGTGAACTAATTATGAGAACAAATTTAATCCAAAACTTCATACATACACAAACAAATCCATCTGCTAAAAAAGAAGCACCTGAATTTGATATTCACCATGAACTTAAAAACAAAAAATTCATTAAACCACTAAAAGGTCAAGGCAGGTTAATTAATGACAATATTCTTTATACTCCTATAAATATGGCTAAAAGTATATCCTATGATATTAAAGCACTAAGTAGTGCTGCAAAGGGAGATGCAAATGATCACCAATTAGGAAAACTAAATGATTTGGGTATGAAAATAGGCGGTCTTGCTATCGCTGCATATCTTTACACCAAAAGACAAACTCCTATGACTAAAGGTATGGAATTTGTAGGTCTTGGCTCATTTTTTGCCTCAATGGCACTTTGGCCTAAAATTGCACTACAAATACCCGCACAGATGATTCATGGGTTTAACGTGCAACAAAAGTATGAAGACAGCATGGGACGTAAAAAACCATTTTTCCAAGATCCCCAATTCTTACCTTGGGATTTATATTCTGATGAAGAAATAAACAAAATCGGTGATACAATGGGGGTACCTCGAAATATTCAGAACAGACGGGATTTCATACAAGAAAAAATGAAAAAAATTGCTATCCAAAATAATACCCTTTGGATGCTTACAGCAGGTTTTGCAACCCCAATAATGAGTGCTCTCATTTGTAATCAACTTGAAGGACCATTCTCTAAGATAATTACAGCAATCAAAAACCACTCAAATCACAAAACAATTGAAGACTTCAAATTATCACAAGTAAAAGATGACAGTTTAATTAAAGAAGTTAATGAATTACTATCAATAAACAAAAATCAACCGTTAACGAATAAACTTGTAGAACAAATTTCTAATATGATTACAAAAGACTTTATTTCTAAAAACTTAGAAAATGCGGTCTCAAAAGACTTGAAAAACATGTTTGAATCAGGAAATAAAGTAATTAATGACAACTCAATTAATATAATAGTCAGTGCCTCTAAAAAAGCATTGGAAGGTAAAATTGCACCTGAAATAATCGAGGAAATTATTCCTACCCAAGAAGAACTGCTAAAATATTTTGACTATGAAAAAGGTTATTACCAAGCAGAACAGACAAATATTACATTAAATAGGATATTTAGAGATTTTTCACGAAAAATAATCTCAAATGTAGAAGAATATAAAAAAGCACACCCTGATACACCTGGATTAGCTACAAGAACTGTTATCGCTAATTTAAACAGATTAAGTGCTAAAAACAACCCTATTATGCAAGGACTTAGTGCTGAGACTTATGCCACATTGAATGCTAATAATCAAAAAACTATTAAAAAAGTTACACGTGCATTTAATGATTTAAAAAATGATTTAACAGTATTAAACAACTATGCATTAGAACAACTGGGTAATAGAGCAGAAACAACCATCGCAAATTTATGGGCAGATACAGTCAAAACATTTATAAAAGAAATAAGACTTACAAGCAGTCAGGTTGAAGCATTAAAAGACGACAGACTACCGATTACAGATGTAATTAGAAAATCTTATGATTATATTGCATCTGATAAAACTCGTTATAAAAAGTTTGTTAAAAGTATGCTAAAACAAATTTATAAAATCAATAATACAATTAATAAACTAGATGTAAATGATGATTTGCTGCATAAAGCAGAAGCGACCAACTATGATAAAGCCCTTGATAAAACTTTTGGAAAATTTGTAGAAAAAATTTCACAAATAGGTGGTCTGGAGCATGTTAAAAAAGAACTTGTAGGCTCAGATTTTTACTACAGATTCCCATACAATAAAAATGGCTCATACAAAGAGATTTACAAATCAATGGTAAAACATCGTCTATTAGGAGTTAAAAGTTCCTTCTACAGAATCATAAACTCTATTGCAACTTATAGACGTGTTGCTGTGGGCAATTTAGAAGAATTGTCAGGCTTCAATAATTTACAAAGAGAAATTAAAGAAGATATAATTGAAATGTCCAAAATAGTTGGAATTAATGCACATAGTGCAGATTTCTACACAAAATTCTTCTATCTTAGAGAAGCTGATATAGATCCAAACGACAAAAGTAATATTCAATGTAAAAATGGAAAAGTTGTTTATAAATACATAAAACCGGAAAAAACAGCAGGTAAAATTGACATGCCTGCAGACAGTACACAATTTAAAAGCTCAATGGAGCTGCAATATAAATTAAAACTACTACCTGAAACAGAAGAATTATTTAAACCTTTTGAAGGTCTGCTAGATGAATTTAATGAATACAGAAAAGTTATCTACGATAAAATAGGTGATATTAAATATATAGAAAAAGTTCACCATAGAACATTTACAGAGGCAAATGATTTAAATGATAAAGTAATTTTTGAATTACTTGGAGCCGCGACCGATCAGGTTGTTCATAACTATTGTAAACAAACGTACAATACAAAACAATGGTTAAAGACATTCGGTACTGCAGGAGCAGCTTTGCTTGGGGTTACTGTATTAGCTCAATTTTTCTTCGGAAAAATGAAAACTCCAAAGCCTATTCCACAAACAACAGAAACTAAAAAAGGATAAAAAAATGATTAGCCCAACTAATTTTTTAACTGAAAAACTAAATAATCTAAAACAAAATCTTGAACAAACACAAGTTTCTGTTAGCAATGAAATAAAAACACATATTCCGAAACCGGGACTTATTTCTGCATATTTGGAAAATCTTGCTGTGATTAATACACCTATGGTAAAACCGGCAGAAAAAATTGCACCTATAACAGCAAAAGAATCCGTAGAAACAATTCCTTTTAAAAATAATTTAAGGACAATGTTTAATAATGATGAAGCACAAATTCTTGCAATAGTACCTAGAATTTTCAATGCAAAAGATACAAATGGCAATGAATATATTGACGGTGATGAGACACCTGGTACATTTAAAAATGCCATAGAGCGTTTAGACGAAGTAAAAGCTCAAGGCTTTAATACTCTTCATGTATTGCCAATAAACACTCCGGGTAAAAAGAAAGCTATGGGAACAGCAGGATCAGTATATTCACCCAAAGACCTCCTTGAAATAGATCCTGTACTTTTAGACCCTAATGATTCCAGAACTCCTGTAGAGCAATTCAAAGCATTCACCGATGAATGCCACAAAAGAGGAATTCGTGTAATGCTTGATTTACCAAGCTGTGCATCTTATGAAATGTTTTTAGAAAAACCCGAATTGATGGCTAAAGAACGTGACGGACTTGCTAAAACACCTCAAGGCTGGAATGATATCAGAATGTTTCAACCGTGGGAAGATGAAGGAAAAAGAACATTAAATCCAAAACTATTGGAGTTACATAAACAATTTATCGACATGTGTATTGATGCAGGTGTAGACGGTATAAGAGCCGACGTATCCAGAGCAAAACCTGTGGAATTTTGGGATATTATAATCCCTTATTCCAGAATGAGGGATCCTGAATTTGCGTGGCTCGCAGAGACTTACACATATGAAGATGCTTCTCCGCAGGCAAATATGCCATTTGACAGGCCTGAAGATGCACTAAGAGCAGGCTTTGATGCGATATATGGACAATATCATATATTCCACGAATGGACAAAGGCTGGGACTCTTATTGATTATATAAAAGAAAACCTTGAAATGTCCAATCGTCTGGATAAAGGGAAATCATTAATCGGCTCTTTTGCAACCCACGATGATATTTCTCCTATGTTTCATGGGGGAACTGATTACTGCAACCTTACCATGGGACTACAAATCACGCTTCCGATGCTTAATCCCTATATCGTAGATGGCTATCAGTCCGGAGATTACTACGATTACTCTTACAGAGAAAAATATAATCCTGTAACTATGACAGATAATCACGAAATGACGGCCCATGCCGGAAAACTTGATATTTTTAATTTATCCAGAAAACCTGGTGGCAAACACCCTGAAATCGGTGAATTTATGGCTAAAGCGTTCGAAGCACGAGATAAATATAAAGATATATTGACTAAAGGATCATTTATCGAATTGCAAAAACTCGGAGATGACAACGATCAAATAATTACTTATGCAAGACATTACAAGGGCAGAACAATACTTGTAATCGCAAATAAAAATATTGACAGAGAAGTCGCTGCCGTAATTAAAGTTCCAACCCTAAAGGCTGACCAAGATTTAAATAATATATTACCTTCTTACGGAAAAGAAAGTATCTTGCAAGCAGCTAAAGGAGAAGTAAGAGCAGATTTAGGTCCAAGCAGAATACATATATTTGAAATAGATACCCCCCAAATTGAAAAATATACAAAAGTATACAGACAAAACCTATAGGCACATTAAATAAACATACAAGAGTACAACCTTAATGGTTGTATTCTTTGTAAGGGGAATTAGAAAATATAGAGTTTATTTTTAAGTTTGTTTGTTCTAAAATACAGACAGAGGATTGAATAATGTTACAAGAATTTTTATTTTCAAAAATACATAGAGCGACAGTCACTGATGCCAATTTAAATTATGTAGGCTCCATTACTATTGATGAAACTTTAATGGAAGCTTCTAAAATAAAAGAATGGCAAAAAGTTGAAATTTTAGACGTAAACAATGGTGAAAGATTTCAAACCTACATAATAAAGGGCACTCCAAACTCAGGCTGTATTTGTCTAAACGGAGCTGCAGCAAGAAAAGTGCAACCCGGCGATAAAGTGATAATCGTATCTTATGTTCAATTAACCCCAGATGAAATTGACAAACACAAACCGACAGTTGTTATGGTTGATGAAAAAAATAAAATTACTGAAATACATTAACTGTCAATAGATTTGTAAAAACTATAGATAATTTTTACAAGCTTTGGATTTCTATCTAGAGCTTGTATTAATTCATTTTTCATTTCATCTTCAGTTAAGTTTTCAAAATAATAGAATTCCCAAGGTCTGACTTGCAATACTTCTGAGAGCTTTTGAAGATTTTCTATTGACGGTGCATATTTCCCTGTTTCAATATTGCTTAAACTTGGAACTTCAATACCTATCAATTCAGCTAATTGTTCTTGTGTATATTTTTTTTGTTTTCGTATTTTTTGTATCTGACGACCAAGAGCTTTTTTTAATTCTTTCATTACAGCCTCCATTGATATTATGGAGGTATTTTTAAATCTTTTTAATTATGTTTAAAATTAATTTAGGATTGACAATTAATGTTAAACATTATAATATTTAATTAATAACATTAATTTTTTAGGAGAATATAATGCTAAGAAATAATAAAGCATTTACAATGGCAGAGGTACTAATAACACTAGGGATAATCGGTATAGTTGCAGCAATGACATTACCGACTTTAATAAATAAATACAAAGAAACTCAATTCAAAAGTGCTTATAAAAAGGCATATTCAGAATTTTCACAAGTACTACAGTCAAGCATTATAAATCACGAATTTAATCGAACTACCACTTTCGAAAAAACAGCAACTTTAGAAGAACTTAATTTAATGAAAAAGAATTTTAAAATATTAAAAGATTGCGGGAACAAAAATATAGATCGTTGTTGGAAAAAAGGGGATTCAGTTTGCGGAGGTAGCTGTCAATCAGGAGATAGCAGTGATGGAATCGATTTAAATGACGGAGCCCCTAGAGAAGGTTATGCTAATTGTTTTGTAGATATTTCAGGCAGAAGTTGGTGCAGTTATTCTGATTCAGAAAATATTTATTTAGTTGACACAAACGGTTTTTCTAACCCGAATCAATTCGGTAAAGACCGTTGGTTATTTACATTTGCAGATTCAGCAAATAAGCGGGTGAAGGAAGGTGGAAAATATAAAAAAATTATCCCATACCAAAACAAGGATATCACAACTCAATCGTCTTTTTGTAAACGACCACCATGTTATTATCAAAGCTGGCTTTTAAATTAGAAAATACTAAGCCGTCAGCCTTTTGGCTGACGGCTATTTATCAAAAGCAGAACTTTACTACATGTTTTTTCCGACTCTCACAAGTCTGCACTGTGGCTCGCTGTCTAATATGCAACACAAGAAAGCCTAGCTCTCGTATCTTATCGTAAGACTTTCTCGGACAAATTATCTGTAATTTGTAAATTGAAGCGGGTAATCATATTTTTCTTCATTAGAACGAAGCATTCTAATTACCTCTTGCAAATCATCTTTATCCTTGCCTGAAACTCTTACTGAATCCCCTTGAATAGAGGCTTGAACTTTCTTTTTCATATCTTTTATATCTGCCGTAATTTTTTTTGCAAGCTCTTGAGTAAGTCCTTTTTTCAGATTATAAACTTGTCTTACATTTCCTCCGAGGGCGTTCTCTATTCCTTGAGGGTCCAAAATTCTGATGCTTAAATTTCTTTTCACAAGTTTTGATTGCAAAATATCATAGATATTTCTTAATTTCATTTCATCATTAGTCGTAATAGTAATAGCTTTATCAGCTTCAAGCGAAATATCGGAATTCGAATTTTTCAAATCAAATCTTGATGAAATTTCTCTTTTAGTCTGATCGACAGCATTAAGAAGCTCTTGTCTGTCAAATTCGGATACGATATCAAAACTACAATCTTTTGCCATATTAACCCCCTTTTATTTAACTGTCTTTAGAATAATAGCACAAAAAAGCGAAGAAAAACATTCTTCGCTTATATATTTTCGGGTTGCATATTTTTTATTACGGTGCTGGCGGTTTTGGCTTAAACAAATTTTTAAGCAAATTCATACCTTTTGTCCACTGAGTAGATACCCATTTAAATACACCTTTTTGTTTTAAGAAAACCACCCCTGTAATTCCTGCAAATATTATTGCAGCTTTTTTCAAAGTATTTTTTTCTCTTGCAGAGCGTTCTTTATAAACAAACTGGTCATTTTGAGGCTCTCTTGGCAGAGTTATACCCCCAAGATAATTTGTATACATGCCAAAGTAAGGTGCAGGCATCGCACCCATTGAGGGATTACGCAAATCCTGATACATTATTGGCATTTGAAAATCATCTGATAATGAAGGCATAATCTTCTCCGTTTCTGAGATTTAATTAATTTATTTTTTTTGATTTAAATAATTTTTGTGCTAAATTTTCTTTTTTAATACATTTTTCTTTTACTTGCTCTTTGGCTTTTTCTGGAATTGTCGGAATAATACAAAGCGAACAATCCCCAAGATTTTGGCAAGCCAAATTCCCTGTGAAATAATTTCCCTGATATTTCATATTCGTACTCCAAATTTTAACCCTGTAATTATATAAAGTATTTTTTGCGAATTTAATTGACTTTTAAACTTGTATTGTAAATTTTTGTAACAAATAAAAAGACTTCTTTTTACTCAAAAGAAGTCTTTTTATTTACCTTTAGAATAATAAGCAACTATTTTGCTGCTTTAGCTGCTTCAAATATTACTGAAAATGCTTCAGGATCTTTAACAGCCATATCAGCTAACATTTTTCTGTTAACGATGATATTAGCTTTTTTGCAAGCGTTAACGAATCTTGAATAGCTCATTCCACGTTCTCTTACAGCTGCATTGATTCTGATAATCCATAGACGACGCATATTTCTTTTTGTAGTGCGTCTGTCACGGTAAGCGTATTTTAATGCTTTCATTACAGCGATGTTAGCTACTTTGAAAATTCTGCTTCTTGCTCCGATAAAGCCTTTAGCAAGTTTTAATATTTTTTTATGTCTTTTACGACTTACATTACCACGTTTTACTCTCATTGTCTGCTCCTATCTTGAATACTTCTTG
>CASGAK010000010.1 GCA_949299435.1 uncultured bacterium | reverse complement strand
CAAATGGGTATTAATTTTGAAGAAGAACTTGTACATAAATTCAATAATGAGCAAATAAGCTCTCAAAATCATCTGATGGAAATGGTGACATCATTAGCTGGAGCGATAGATGCGAAAGATCCGTATACCAAAGGTCATTCAACCTCTGTATCAAGGTATTCAGAAGCTCTTGCACGAGCGATAAATCTTCCTGAAGACGAAGTACAAAGAATAAAATTAGGAGCATTATTGCATGATGTCGGCAAAATCGGTATTCCTGAAAATGTATTGAAAAAGCCTTCTCATCTTTCAGATGATGAGTGGGAAGTGATGAAACAACACCCTGTAATCGGTGCTGAAAAAGTGCTTGCACCAAATGAAGCTTTGCGTGATTTAATTCCGATGGTAAAATATCACCATGAGCATTATGACGGCTCAGGATATCCCGAAAAATTAAAAGGAGAAGAAATACCGCTATCTGCAAGGATTGTAGCTGTTGCAGATGCCTTCCACGCGTTGATTTCGGACAGACCTTATCGTAAAGGATTAGGTGTCGAAAAGGCTTGTGAAATTTTGAAAATGGGTGCAGGCTCTCAATGGGACAGCGATTTAGTAAGACAATTTATCACGATTGCACCGTCATTATCTACAAGTATTTAAGGTTTTTTATTGATTGAAAAATATACACTTTAAAAGAAAGTAGCATTTTTTATTTATGAATAGAATTATAAATTATTTGCGTATTTAGTAAGTTAAATTGTATAATGCTCATAAAGAGAGTTTTAATATGCAAAACGAAAATATTAAGGTGCAAATCGGAAATAATTTGAGGGCAGAAAGAAGTCGTCTTAATTGGTCGCAAGAAGAGCTTGCCGAAAAAACAGGTCTGCAAAGACAGCATATTTCTAAAATTGAAAAAGGGCTGATAGATATGAGGATATCCACACTGGTTCCTATTTTGCAAGCTCTGAATATAAAATTTGAACAATTATACAACACAAGAAATGACATTTAACAGAAATTGTTTCATGCCAAAACTTTCTATTTTTACAATAGTTGTGTAATGCTGAAAAAGTTTAATTCGCTTACTTAATAACTTCAATAAATTCGTAATCCTGCAAATATGGAAGATGAGCTTCGGTAATCAATTCACCCGGAAGCAAAATCGCAATTCCCGGAGGACATTCTGCGATTACCTCGGCTGCAATTCTGCCAATAGCTTGAGATTTTGGAATAGTTTCTTTTTCTGCGTAAAAACTGTCTCGTAAATTCATTTTGATAATCGGTGTAAGCATAGGCATATGCTTTTTGTTTTCCAAATAACAAATATCTGAATAATTAGTTTTGTCAATTTTATGCAGACATTCTGCAAGATATTTGATATCATTACGTGAATTTCCGATATTTGAAAGAATTAAAAGTCCTGCATCTGATGCACTTTCGACTTCTATGTTAAAGTCTATTTCCAAAATTGATTCAAGACGTTTGCCTGACAGTCCGTCAGCTTTTATAAATACTTTTGTAATATCAGTCTTATACCCGAAATCAGGTTTCAAATGGTGAATATGCTCCATTGTATCGATTTCGCGACGAAGATATTTTGCATTCTCAACAGCACGAGCAAGCTGATTTTTACCTCTTTGGCTTTCTAAATTTGCACGAGCAGCGTCAAGACTTGCAAGAAGCATTAAAGAAGGACTTGTTGTATGCAAAAGTTTCAGAGCTTTTTCAATCGCATCGACATCTAAAATAGAATTTTCTGCAACATGTAGCATTGAACTTTGGCTCATTGACCCGCCGGTTTTGTGGAGTGAATGTACAACAGCATCTGCTCCCAGTTGCAAAGCAGGTGTCGGCAAATGCTTGTTAAAGTTCCATAGGCAGGCATGGGCTTCATCAACAATTAATGGCACATTATATCTTTTACAAATTGTTGAAATTGATTTGATATCAGATACAACACCTTCATAAGTCGGGTTGGTAATCCATACCATAGCGATATCATCATGTGCTTTAAGCTGTTCTTCAACGCTTTCAGGACTTACGTTTCCCCAAATTCCCCAGTCTTCAAATCTTTCGGGAATTAACCATAAAGGCTCAGCACCTGAAATAATCATACCTGTCAAAACTGATCTGTGACAGTTTCTGTTAGTTAAAATTCTTTGACCTTTCTTTGTTAATCCCATTGCAATAGCAAGGTTGCCGGCAGTAGAGCCGTTAAGCAAGAAGAAAGTTTTTTTAGCACCGAAAGCCTTAGCAGCAAGTTCTTGAGCTTCTTTAATCGGACCTGTTGCAGGGTGTAACGTTCCAAGTCCGTCAAATTCATCAGTTGTATCGACCATAAGAGCTTTTTTGCCGATTAGTTTGCGAAAATCAGGCAAAGTTCCGTTCCCCTTAGTATGACCGGGGATATGAAATTGATATGTAGGGTTTTCATACGCTTTTTCAAGTGCTTCTACAATCGGGGCTTTTATTTTTACCGTATTTTTAGATTTAACGGATTTTATGGTTCTTGTTACATCTGTCATACTTATAATATACAATAAAAAAACTATGAATTTCAATATGTTTTGTGATATAATTAATATTTGTGAACAGGATTTTGCGAATAGCACTGATATTAATATGTTTGACTTCCTTAAATAACCTTTCCGCTTATGGAAAAACCTCTAAAAAAGCCCCTAAACAGGACGTCATAATTCTTGATGTTACGAAAAATGAAGGTTTTCCCGACGCTCCCGATGAAAAATCCAGTCAGAGCTTGATGGGTAAAATCAAAAATTATGATGCAAAAGATGTTGAAAAAGATACCGTAAATGATAACGTAGATGTAGAATTTTCAATTTTCGACAATTTGATTGACAAAGATAAAAGTTCAGAACACCCTTTTAAAATAGAAGAAGAATCTCTTTTCGGGCGGATTTATAAAAAAAAGCTGGAAAGAACATCAATTCCGTCTTATCTTTTGCAAGATGAATTAACTTTCAAATACAAAAGAGGTCCGATAGATAAAGTTCAATTTTACGGAGCTTTTCAGGGAAATTTCAATGGACTTTTTGCTGGAAGTGATTATGATACGACATATGATTTGAATATATTTGAAGCGGGTGTTGTTGGGGATTTAAAGGATAAAAACACAGACTTTAAATTGCAATTTAATTTTAAACCTGTGGAAGGACAGAATTTTTTTCAAGGATTTATAACTGATGCTTATATTATGAATACTGCTATTCCGCATCATAAATTAATTGTGGGTAATTCTCGAAATCAAGTCGGAGTAGATGGTGGTGCAAGTTCATATACACTGCCCTTTGCAGCTCGTTCTCAAATAGCAAGAAATTTTGGTAATACTCGAGCATTAGGGGTGCGTTTAGTTGGAAATTATTCTTTAGCGGATTATAGTTTAGCATTGAACAGTTCAGACAGGTATTTTCATGAATTTTTTGCAGGTCCAGAATTTACAGGGTGGCTGAATTTTAAGCCTCTTGGCAAGACTGATGGGAAATACGGACATTTGGTAATCGGTACAGGGCTTAATGCAGGTTATAGAGAAGAAAATTACACAGTAGGCGGTGCTTATGTCGGATATTCGTATAAAAAATTTGCAGCAAATGCTGAGTATTCAATTGCTGACGGGTACAATGGAAGAAGTTTTAGTTCTAATAAGGCTCAAGGCTTCTATACTACTGTTTCATACCGCTTAACTAAAAAATTACATGTACTTGCAAGATATGACCAATTCGATCCAAATCGTGATATAAGCGGCGATTTGAGAAGAGAATATACGGCAGGTTTTAATTATTTCATTAAAGGTCAGGCTCTTAGATTAATTTTAAACTACGTTTTTTGCGATAACGAAAATACAGAAGACAGTCATAGAATTATTCTTGGTACTCAAATACTCCTGTAATATTGTCTTTCCGAGAAAGTCTAGCGATAAGGAACGTTAGCGATACTATTGAGTTGGCCTATTAGATAGCGAGCCATAGAGCAGCCTTGAAAGAGCAAGGCTGGCAGATGGCGAAGTTCTGCTTTTGTCACCATGTTGCATAAATTTAAAATATGCGTTATAATGTGTAGAATAAAGAGAATTTAGCGATAGATTTCTCTTAAAATGTACAAAACCAGGAGAACAACAATGTACCAAGATGAAACATTAGTATGTGAAGATTGCGGAGCTGAATTTGTCTTCACAGCAGGCGAACAAGAATTTTATGCAGAAAAAGGGCTCGTAAACAAACCTAAAAGATGTCCGGCTTGTCGCAAGACACGTAGACAAAATAATAGAAGACGAGGACCTAGAAAAATGTATGATGCTGTATGTTCTAAATGCGGTGCTCAAACTCAAGTTCCTTTTAAACCCATAGAAGGTAAAGAAGTCTATTGCAAAGATTGTTTTATGGCTATGCATGCTCAAGCTACAGTTGAATAATTTGAAAATATAGATTTGTTTAATTCAAAAGGGCGAAGTAATTTATTACTTCGCCCTTTTGTTTCCTATTGCAATTTTAAGCACCTATACAGCTGTTTAAATACTCTATTGTACTTATTTTTTCATCATAAAGATACTTAATAAAACTCAAATAAGCAGGATCATAGGAAGTTATGACAAGATTTATTTCAAATCCGTCTGTGCAAAATGGTTCATAATCATATACAACATAGCTGTTATATTTACTTTTCCATTCTTTGCGTTCAATACGACTGTTGTTTTCCTCGACTATATCCTCTAGCCAGGCAATAACGTCTTTATTAACATTTTTCATTTCAATCCGATTGTATCTGCTGCAATCGTGATAGTCATTTCCCATCAGCATAAATTTTCCTCCTTGTCTAAGGCGGGGTTTTCTTATATTTGAATTGTAAATGTTTTTTAATCTTAAATAATCCCCTGCAGGTCTAACAACATATAGTAGGTTTTGCTAATTTCTTTATTTTCAGTTTCTATTACAAAGTTTAACATTTTGCCAGAATAATGAGATTATGATACAATCCTGTATTATGGAGATTTTTTAAATGAATTTAGCATTTATATTTACTGATATACCGATTTTAATAGTATTATCAACTTTTGTTGTATCTATAATCTTTTGTTTAAACAGATATTTGTATGTAAGAAAAAATTTAAAAATATTATACAAATTTCTTTTAAACTTTAAAAAAACTGATTTAAATTTTCGATTTAAAGAAATAGATGAGTGGTTGAGTGCAAATCCTTATGTTGCGGTTGCTTGGTCAGAATTTAAAAATACGCTTGTATTTTCAGAATCAGTTGCATTAAGAGGGCAAAATAACAATTTAACTTATAAAGAAGTATCAACTACGGTACAAAATATACAGACAACTGTAGATCCTTTGTATTTTTTCAATGAAGATTCTTTGATTACATCAAAATTTAACTTCAGATTTATACAGACAGTCCCTACAATACTTACAGGTTGCGGACCTTTGTTTACCTTTTTGAATATCGCAATAGCTTTTGGAAAGATAGACTTTTCAAGTCAAGAAAAAACTATCACATCAGTTGCGAACTTGATGGCATCAATGCAGGTTGCAGCATTAGTTTCAGTATTTGCGGTAGGATCATCTCTTTTATTTTTGATTATTGAAAAAGTTTCATATAATAATATGTGTAAAAAATGGATGGTGAAATGTCAGGACTTGATGTCAAAATTATTCGACAATATTTCATCAGAAAAATTCCTTTTTGAATTATTACGTGAGACAAAAGTTCAAAATAATAATTTACAACATCTTATGGCACAAATGCCTGAAAGTTTTAAAGTTGCTTTGAATTCAGGCATTGCAGCTAATTTGGTGCCATATTTAGAAAACCTTATTTTTGGGATTAATTTAATGAATAAGCAGATGAAAGAGGTTTCTAAAAAAAGTGGCGGCGATGTTGTAGATGATATATTTTAAAGGAAAAAGTTAATGGCGATTACGGGCAAAAAAACAGTTCATGAAGAAGCAGCTGATAATATATTTTGGACGACAATGGCTGACTTGATGTTGGGTCTTGCAATTATATTTATGACATTGTTCGTATTTGCGATGACAGGATTTACGCAAGAAACATTGAAAGTGCAGCAGACACAAATTCAAGCCTCACAAGAGATTGTAGAAAAATTAAAAGAGGCTCAAATTGATGCTGAGGTTGATAAACTAACCGGAAATGTAAAAATTTCAAATTTGGAACTTTTTGAATTAAACAGTTATCAGCTTTCTCCAAAGGGTAAAGCATATTTAGATAAATTTATACCTATTTATTTGGATACAATATATTCAAAAGAAGTTTTGAAAGATGGTATAGCAAATATAATTATAGAGGGGCATACCGATTCTCAGTCTTTTGCAGGGCTAAAAACCAAAGATCAGCAGTTTGCAAAGAATATGGAATTAAGTCTTTTAAGAGCTAATTCTGTTGCACAGTATGCTTTAAGAACTAATTATGATAAGAAAAACAGTGAAGCATTACGTAAGATGCTAGTCGTCGAAGGAAAGAGCTTTTCAGATCCTGTCCTTGTAGACGGTAAAGAAGATTTTGATAAAAGTAGAAGAGTAGAATTGAAAATAAGAGTTAAAGCAAATAATTTTGCTTCAGCATTGGGATTAAATTTTAACAGTGATTAACGAGAATTATATATTAGAAACAATAAACATGATAAAGCTGTACAATCTTGATATAAGGACAGTTACACTTGCATTGAGTCTGCGGGATTGTATTGACAGCGATGTTAATAGAGTATGTGAAAATATCTATAATAAAATTACAAACTATGCGAAAAATCTTGTAGAATATGCAAATGACTTGGAAAATGAATATTCTATACCGATAATAAATAAAAGAATATCAGTTACACCAATATCTTTAATAGGTGAGGCCTGTAAAAACCCTGATTATGTAAAAATAGCTCAAACACTTGATATTGCAGGAAAAGAAGTTGGTGTAAATTTTATAGGCGGTTTTTCAGCATTAGTTGAAAAAGGCTGTACAAAAGGGGACAGACTTCTTATAGAAAGTATTCCAGAGGCACTTTCAAAGACAGACTTTTTGTGTTCTTCTGTAAATTTAGCTTCTTCAAAAGCAGGGATAAATATGGACGCTGTTTTAAAAATGGCTGAAATAATTAAAAAATCTGCAAAATTGACAAAAGATAAAGATTGCATAGGAGCGGCTAAATTAGTATGTTTTTGTAATTCTCCCGGGGATAATCCGTTTATGGCAGGTGCATTTTGCGGTATAGGAGAGCCTGAATGTGCATTAAATGTTGGAGTATCAGGCCCAGGGGTTGTTAGAGCCGCTATTGAAGATTTGCCTAAAGATGCTGATATGAGTGTATTGGCAAATAAAATTAAACAAATAGCCTATAAAATTACAACGACTGGAGAGCTTGTAGGAAGAAAACTTGCGAAACGATTAGAGATACCTTTTGGAGTAATAGACTTATCTTTAGCTCCTACACCAGCAATAGGTGATAGTGTTGCAGGAATTTTTCAAGCAATGGGATTAGAGCATGCAGGTGCTCATGGTACCACTGCTGCTCTTGCAATGCTTAATGATGCTGTCAAAAAAGGCGGAATTATGGCAAGTTCTCATGTCGGAGGATTATCAGGAGCTTTTATCCCTGTATCTGAAGATGCAGGAATGATAGAGGCTGCAGCTAAAGGGTGTTTGACTTTTGATAAGCTGGAGGCGATTACATCAGTATGTTCTGTAGGACTCGATATGATTGCAATTCCGGGAGATACTCCAGTTGATACTATTGCTGGTATTATTGCCGATGAAATGGCAATTGGTATGATTAATAAAAAAACAACCGCAGTTAGAATTATTCCAGCTATTGGGAAATCCGTCGGTGAAAGTGTTTCTTGGGGAGGATTGCTCGGTGAAGCACCAATTATGAAAGTAAATTCATTATCTTCTGTTAATTTTGTAAGACGCGGCGGAAGAATTCCTGCTCCAATTCATTCGCTTAATAATTGATAATATATTTATATAATTTTGAATAACTGGGTATAATACTATGGTAAGAGTTTAAATAATAGAGTTTAAGGTTTAAGAGTATATCATGGCAAAATCATTTAATGAACTGGGACAACATTTAAAACAATATCTTATTGATTGTCAT
>CASGAK010000009.1 GCA_949299435.1 uncultured bacterium | reverse complement strand
TTTCCAGCTCCTTTCATAATTTATTGGTTTTCTTCGTCTGCTTATTTATTATAACAACTTTTTTTAACCATTGCAAGGTTAATAACTTCTTCTCATTAAATCAGATAGTTTTACTTCTGTCTTTTGCGGAGCTGAGTGTTTTTTTACTGACTTTTCTACAGGAGTTGTACTTTTGAATTGCGTTAAGCCAACTTTAATATTATCCTCACTTTTTAACATGAATATTTCTTTTAAAAAATTAATTACTTCGTTCATAAAATTCTCCTAACCGCTTGGGGTCTCATTAACTATATAATACATTAAAACTATTCAACTGGCAAATTTCATTATACTTTATGTTATATTATTTATACAAAGCAAATTTTTACAATATTTGAATTATTATTTAATTTCAGGATAAAAAGAAAATAATGACAAACGGATATTATAAAACTATAGATGAAAATTTTAATTCAGCATATAAATTATTGACAAGTCATCAAACACATCAAGAATTAATCAATATGCTGAAAAACGGTAATATTGTCGAAAAACAACTCGCCGCATTAAAAATTGAACATATCGAAAATGAAAATGAAGCTCAAATCTTTGTCGATAATTTGACCGGTCAAGACGGAAAAGTTCGGGAAGCTGTATCTTTAAAAATTGCTGAATTTATGAAAGATCCTTCAATTGCAATGTTTTTTGTACCTGAAAAAAATTATCAAATTTTCCTTGATGCAATAATTGATATTAATGGCAATATCTGCAGAAACATCATTACAGCCTTAACATATCTAAAAAACAATCAAAAATTCTGTGCAATTTTCTGCCAAAAACTTATCGATAAAACATACAATCTGGCAAATATTATAAAAGATTTTGATTTTCAAGAAGGCAAATATAAAGTTAACAAAGAGGTATTTAAGCTCTATTGGTACCTTGAAACTATTTATCAATTCGCAGAAATGATTGACAAAAATGAATTAAAAAAAATTCTTAACATCACTAAATCAATCAATGAGTATACCATTAGAGAAAAAACAGCAAAAATCCTTACTAAAGACTTCCTCGACGATGAACTAACTCAAATTAAAGAACTGTTAAAAAATGATACAAACTATTATGTTAGAAGATTTTAGTTATATAATATTATAGTAGTTCGCACATTATATTAAGATATATTACGAAATTTTTCAATCTGACATGTATTTTAGGCAATTTTTTTAAAAGAATATCCTTTATATATATAAGAGTTGCAAAACAGTTATCAGATGGGAAAATTAAAGGAGTAAATTATGGCAAGAGTACTTATTTCAATGCCTGAAAGATTTTTAGATGAAATTGACAATCTGGCAGTTAATGAAAATAGAACAAGATCAGAATTGATCAGAGAAGCACTCAGAACATATATGTATCGTAATCAAGTGCGAAATTCTAAAAGAGCAGAAAAAAATGCTGAACTACTTGATAATCTGCTAAGTTAAAAAATAAATTTTAGGGAAATTTCAAACACGAAACAGGGGGAAAATATGGAAAATTTGGAAAAAGACTATATGATGTCATCACTAGATGAATACTTCAATTTATTGGAACAAGAAAATGAAAAACGCTCTCAAATGGTCGCTAAATCATTAACTAAATACTTAAAAAACTCTCAAGAATCAGGTAAATACGACGAGCTTAAAACTCAAAGCAAATAATTTGAAAGCATTTACAGATTTGAAAAGTCCTGCATAATTAGCAGGACTTTTATGATTATTTACGGAAAAGTTTTAACAAGTTTTCTCCTCGTTCTACAAGATCACTCGTAATAAGTTTTACCGTATCCATATTAAAAGGTAATTCGAAATCAGACAGTTTAATTCTGGACTTTAGACCGTTTTTTGCTCGTGAATTTGAGAACTCCGCATAAGTTTCTTTAGGCAATATAACCGTTCCGTTCATTAGACGCATAGGTGGTGTTTGAACTGTTATAATATCAATATTTGTATATCTTTTACCTACTCGTAAATCTTTCACTTGTTTATACTCTTTTGCTGTAAGGTTTTTCTTTAATTTTGAAAGAGTTTTAGTTGAAAATTTACCAGTAAAACTTCTACTACCATCAATTTTTGTATTCATATTTTAAACTCCTATAATTTTATAGATATATAAACACACTAAAATATTTTTTTGCTATTTTATGCAAAAAGAGTTCGCTTTATAAAAAGCAAACTCTTTTTAGATTTTTTGTATTGTATCTAAAATTATTCAATAATTTTGTCAACAACACCAGCACCAACTGTACGTCCGCCTTCACGAATAGCGAATCTCATACCTTCTTCAATAG
>CASGAK010000008.1 GCA_949299435.1 uncultured bacterium | reverse complement strand
ATTACCTAAAAACACAGGAGCCGCTCCGGTGTAAGCATAAGCAGATACAATTACTCTATCTGGATTATTTAAATCAAATCCCAAAGGGTATATATCCCATCTTACTTCACGTAAATTCAGGTTTTTATATTCTTGCCAATAATATATTATAGCATCACGAATTTCATTTAACTTATAAGATGTATTTGTGTCGAAATCATATATAATTGCGTTAGTTTGCCAAATTCCGTCATGTCTTGCACCGATTTTTTCTTTTACAAGCAACTTAGTTCCATCAGTTGAAAAGTCAATCGGGGTAAGCGTCATAAAAGCTCCGTAATTTTCTATAGATTTATCTGTAGATAATATTGGATCAGGATATCTGTGCATTACATTTGCTTTTTTTATTTTAGAAAGAGCATTTCCTGTTTTTTCCAGTGGAATTACATACAACTCACAAGTTACAACTGCGTTTTTAGGATAGTAATATACTGACGGATAGACCAAAATACTGTAATCAGGAGATACAATTCCCTGAGCATTAGCCTGACGTCTTTTTTTAAAATCGTTGCCAAGTGATATTTCAGGACTACCTGGAGGGTTGTTATACCTTACGATTTCATAATCAGGTTGGGGTACATATTTCATATCCGACGCTTTTTGAGGCTTTGGAATAGGAATTTCTTCTATCATCTTATCTTTCGGAGCAGAAAGCATCTCATATTCTTCCACTGTCATAAAGGCTTGGGGATTTAATAGCTTTTTCTTTCGACCATATTCCTCTTTTAAATCCTCTTTTTTTACCTTTTTAAGGTATTCAGCTTCTTGTTCTTTTGCACTTTTTGTAAAAGAAAAAGCATCTGCAGATAAATTATTTAGCAAAAAAACGAAAATCAGCAGCCAAATAATACGAAACATTTATACTAATCCTTCTTTCATAGCCATAGCAATAGCTTTGGCACGAGAGCCAACATATAATTTTTGTAAAATACTATGGACATGAGTCTTAGTCGTAGAAATAGTAATCACAAGTTTTTCTGCAATTTGAGGATTTGTAAGTCCGTCCACAATTAAAGCTAAGACTTCCATTTCTCTTTCAGTCAGACCATAGAGGTTCTTACCGAGCTTGTAATTGATTTCACCTCGTCTTTGCTGAGTAACCGTACTTCTTCTTATATTTGTTAATACAACTTTTGCAATCGCAGGATCAAGCCAGCCTGCCCCTTCACTTACGGCAAGAACTGCAGATATTGTCTGCTCTGCCGTAGCTCCTTTGGTTATATATCCGTCTGCTCCGGCTTGGAAAGAGTCAAAGATATCATCTTCATCTTCTCTTGATGTATACATCAGAACTTTTATATGTGAATTTGCAAGTTTAATTTTTTTTGTAGCTTCGATACCGTCGATTGTCGGCAGACCTATATCCATAATAACTACATCAGGCACCAATTCAAGGGCTTTATCAACACCTTCTTGACCGTCAGCAGACATATCAGCTATTTCTATATTAGGATTCTTGCTCAATATCACAGAAAGTCCTAACCTTGCCATATCATGATCTTCTACAATTAGTACCTTAACCATTTATTACCTGTCTTTCCTCATTTGATTTTACGACATCAGTCAACAAGAATGTAAATTCACTGCCTTTATTTAATTTGCTTTCGACCCAAATTTTACCGCCGTGAGCTTCTATAATCTGCCTTGAAAGGTATAATCCAAGCCCTGTACCAGTTGAACGTTTTCTGCTTGTCCCTTGTGAAAACCTTTTGAATAAATTCGGTATATCAGCTTGAGGAATACCATTCCCGTTATCCTCTACTGAAAAAATTAAATCACCTGATTGTGCTTTTAGAATAACTTTTATATGACCGTCTTTATTCGTGTAATTTACCGCATTACCGCAAAGAT
The DNA here is from genome assembly GCA_949299435.1 of uncultured bacterium. Taxonomy (GTDB): domain Bacteria; phylum Cyanobacteriota; class Vampirovibrionia; order Gastranaerophilales; family Gastranaerophilaceae; genus Scatenecus. Next base: position 10,188 of record CASGAK010000008.1, on the reverse strand, counting down.
TCGTTATAACTCTTTTTAATTCAGATTTATCAGCAAAAATCTCTAAGTTATTATCAAAATCACATTCAAACTCCAAATTAATACCCTTATTTTTTGCAAGCGGTATTAATTCTTCAATACATTGCTCTGCGAGCAATCTGGGAGCAAAAAATGTCTTACAAAGCTCAAGTCGACCGCTGTCAAATCTATAGACTTCCAGCAATGCATTTACAAGACCTAAAAGATCCTCATTACTTTGAAGCATTGTTGATAAAAGTACTTTTTGCTTTTCTTCCAAGTTACCCAATGAGCCGTCAAGGAAAAAGTTTAAAGTTTGAATTGCTGCAAGAAGCGGTGTCCTTAAATCATGCGTCAGAGTCGCTATAAAATCATCTCTCAATCTTTCGGTTTCTTTTTGAGTAGTTATATCTCTAATTACTCCTACGTACTTTTCAGGTAAATCCTCACTTTCAGAGGTTATAGCCGCTAAATTAATTTCCACAGGAGTTCTAGCACCGCTTAATGAATTTACTATATAGCAGTCTTTTAATAAAACATCGGAATTATCGCAGTTAAGCCCGAAAAGTCCCGAATCATCAGATATCATATCTATTTTGGTACCTTTTACAATTTGTGTAAAAGTTCTGTTCAGAATCGCTTTGACATCAACTCCGGTCAAATTTTCGCAAGCCGGATTAATCTGCTCAATTTTGCCTTCTTTATCTAAAATTACTATTCCGTCCGCACAGTGACTGATTATTCCGCTTAACTTTTGATTTGCTTCTGACAAATCATGTGTACGCTCTGCGACAAGTGTTTCCAAATTGTTAGAATATATTTCCAATTGGCTTTTTGCCTGTTCCAATTCTTCGATTTTTTCGCGTAAATTACTTAAAAGATGACTTCTTTCTACACCGTTTCTGATGTTCATGATTAAATCATCGTTATCCCAAGGTTTTTCAATATATTTATACAGTCCGACTTCATTTATCGCTTTTATAGCATTCTCTTTATCAGCATATCCTGTCAATAATATCATACTCACTTCAGGATAAAGTTTTTTAGCCTCCTGCAAAAATTCCAACCCTTTCATTTCAGGCATCAGATAATCTGAAATTATCAAATCCGGGGTATTACTTTTTAAATATTCTAATGCCTCTTTGGGTGAATTAAAAAATTCACCGCTTTCTATTCCCTCTACTTTAAATAGAGTTTTGAAAGCTGAGGTAACCATTTTCTCGTCATCTACAACTATAATTTTACCGTCTATCATAATATCTATATGATATTTTATTTTTCGGTTTAATTCAAATAGTTTACAAATTCGCAATATATTAAATAAGCGGAATTTATTTAAAAATTCCGCTTATATTTTATGAATTGTATGTGTGTGGTTTGTAAGAACGCTCTTTTAGTTCTTTGTCCAAATGATATAATATCGACTTTTCTTCCCCAAACATTTCTAGTTTTTTAATTATATCATCTACATTTGCTTCTTCTTCGACTTGTTCTGAAATATACCAGTTGATAAAGTGTCTTGTTGCTAAATCACATTCTTCATCTGTCATATTTGCTACACAATTTATGCTGTCTGTTACGTATTTTTCATGAGCATATATTTTTTTAAATACATCTAATGGTGTACCGAAATCTGTATCTGGCATTTCTATCTGCTTTAAATTAACTTTTCCTTGGCGTTCAATAATGTAATCAAAAAGAATCATGCCATGATCCATTTCCTCTTTAGCTTGCACTCGTGTCCAATGTGAAAATCCTTTAAGTCCCATTTCATCAAAGTACCCTGATATAGCTAAGTATAAATATGCTGAATAAAATTCTTTGTTTATTTGTTCATTTAATATATTTTCAATTTTTTCACTAATCACTTTCGCCCTCCCATAGACCATGTAAATTACAAAATTCATAAGCTAATGTTTTACCGATTTTATTTTCCAAAATCATTTTGGCTTCTTCACCGGGGTGAAGATATTGCAACTGCAAATGATTTTTATCCTCTGAAATCGTTTCTATAAACATAATGTAATGATCATCATTCATAGGATGCAATACTGTACCTACTTGAACGATATTTTTCCCGTCTTCATTTACTGTGAATACTGGAATATGTTTTTCATTCACCATTTCTTCTTTATGGTTTCCTTTGACAAGCTGCATTGGCTCCCCGCAACATACCAGTTCGCCTGCACCTGATAAAATTACCTGTACCAGATTCCCGCAAATTTCACATCTGTACAGTTCCAATCGTTCTGTCATAATATTCTCCTTTCTAAATTAAGATAACTTTTTTTATAATTATCTGCATTAGACAGAAGGTGAATTTTATATTTTAAAATTAATCTTGTTATGATTCAAACAGATTATATATTTAAAGCTCAAAATTTCTCAGGTTCTCGGGAATGTCATTTTCTATAATTTTCAATAATTCTGACACTGTTAAATTTAGCTCAGAGGCAATTTTTTTTAAAGTAATAAGATTAGGTATTCTCGTCCCGTTTTCTAGTCTGCTTAGTGTAGCACATGGAATATCTGCCTCATAGGCAAACATTCTCAAACTCTTTTTAGCTGCTGTCATTCTAATATTTTTTAGACTTTTACCAAAAGCTTTCAAATATTCTTTTCTGAACACACAATCAGACATTACTGCTCCTATTGACTTATTTGAATTATATCTGTATAATTCGGTTATATGTTTCTATATGGAAACAGTTAAAGTATGGGAGGGATTAATGAACAATAAAAAGACACATGCGTTTACTATGGCAGAGGTATTAATAACTTTAGGAATAATAGGTATTATTGCTGCTATGACTTTACCAGGACTTATTAAAAACTATCAGCACAAAGTCTTAGAATCCCAATTTAAAAAATCTGTTTCTATAATTTCACAGATAATATTAAGAATGAAAGATGACTTATCTGTAGATAAACTCGCTGAAACATGTGCTTATTATGACGGAAGTGAATATCCAAATGAGAAAATGTGTTTTGATTCATTTTATAAAAATTTAGTAAAGTCATCTAACAATAAATATTTGGCATCATTAATTTTGTATGACATAGATCGAACAAATGAAAATATCAGAACATACAATAATAAACAGCAAGTAACAATCACTGCTATGGCAGCTCCAGGAAGACCAATATTCTATCCGAAAGTATTACCTGATGGCAGTTTTATTAATCTTGAAATTAGTGGTTCAACTTTTATTTTGGGTGTGGATATTAACGGTCAAAAAGGACCTAATCAACTAGGGCATGATATTTTCTTATTTTTATTAGATAAAAATAATGATACCTTAGCTTATAGAAAACCTCAAAATTTAACAGATGAAGAAATAGCAAACGGAAATTACGAAGAGGAACATCAGCAAGCAAGAGCAGGAGATCCTTGTAATATTAACTCAAGCCAAAAGGCTAATGGTATAGGTTGTGGATATTATGCTCTAAGAGATGAATGTCCTGACGGAAGCGGAAGCGGTTATTTCAGGTGCTTGCCTTAAAATTTATTTTATGTTTATAATATTTTTAAGCCGTACTCCACGGGGAATTGCAATCCCTTGACCGGAAGTGTATGCCGGGTGCAGAGCCTGTTGTGAGGGTTTGCAGGGTAAGGATAAAGGTTGATATTTTTTGTGATATTTAAAGCCAAGATGGCGTAGAACTCCGAACCGTGTCAGGATGGAAACATAGCAGCACTAAGGTGACCTTTGCGGGTGTTTTGGTTTTAAAAGGAGAAAATATCCTCTGATATTTTTATCAGGTAGATTCGATAGACAGTGGTGCGGCTTTTTTATTATTTTAATTCGCACTCTACTATGTATCTTGGACGATGCTTTACTTCTCTGAAAATTTGTCCTACATATTCTCCGATAATACCCAGACAAAAAAGCTGTATGCCTCCAAACACACACAACAAAATTACTAATGTAGCCCAACCGTTTGGTGAATTATTCAAAAATACTTTTTCAAAAACAGTTTCAAGCCCAACTAATACACCAAATAATGCCATAAGAAAACCTAAAATAGTTACAAATCTCAAAGGCACAATACTGTAAGACGTTATACCGTTTAAAGCAAGCGTCATCAGACTCATAAAATTAAATTTTGATTGACCTGCCATTCTTGGTTTTACATCAAAATTTACGTAAGCTGTCTTTAGACCTATTTCATTGAAAAATCCTCTTAAAAAGAGGTAACGTTCTTCATATAATTCCATAATATCTAGAGCTTTTCTGCTTACAAGTCTGTAATCAGAATGATTGACAGGAATTTTTGCCCCCAAAATGTTCATAGTCTTATAAAACATTATTGCTGTGAATTTCTTCAAAAAAGAATCTGTTTTTCTGTCGTTTCTAATACCTGATACAATATCATAGCCTTGCATATATTTATCGACAAATTTTTCAATAGCCCACTCGTCTTGCTGCAAATCAGCATCAATTGATACAACACAGTCACAGCCAATTCTTCTCACAGCCTCGAGTCCTGCAAGAATAGCCTTTTGATTACCAAAATTAGTTATAAACTTCTGACCTTTAATGTGTGAGTTATTTTTATGGAGATTTTCAATTATTTCCCAGGTACGGTCTTTGGAGCCATCATCTATCAAATAGATATAACTATCTTTATTAATCTTATTAAGTTTAATAAGATGATTATATACAATTAATAACTGATTAACTGTCGCTTCAATGCACAGTTCCTCATTAAAGCAGGGGATAATTATTGCTAATCTGGGAGTATTCATATAAGCTCTTCCTTTATTTTTTTTATCATATAATATATAGTAAATTAATGCAAGGATATTTTAATGAAAAATAAAAAATTTATACTTAATGCTGACGATTTTGGCATGTCTTTAGAGCATAATAAAGCTGTTTTGCTCGGATATAGCAAAGGTATTTTAAAAAGTGCCAGCATTTGTGCTAACGGTAATGCTTTTGAAAATGCCGTAAATGAAATTTTACCGGAATGTCCTGAACTTGGAATTGGAGTTCATTTAAATATTATTGAAGGTAAATCTCTTACAAGATGCCATCTAATCACAAATGATAGAGGTGTTTTCAATAACGGCTATTTGCAGCTAATTTTCAAGTCCCAAAACAAAGAATTTAGACAACAAGTAGAAAATGAGTTTCGTGCACAAATCGAAAAGGTCTTGAAATATACAAAACCTGATCATTTGGATTCACATGTACATACCCATGCTATACCTGAAATTTTTAAAATTGCTCTTAAACTATCGAAAGAATACCAAATACCATTTATCAGAACTCAGCATGAACACTTTTATACTATTCCACAATTAAGTAGACATACTAATTTAAAATATCCTGTAAACATTATTAAAATTATTCTTCTAAACTATTTTACAAATCAAAATAAAAAACTCTTGAATGATAACAAAATTCACACAAATGATTATATTCTGGGTGTTGGCTATACAGGTATGATGGACAGCTCAGCTATTGAATACGGACTTGAAGCACTGCCTGATGAAAATTTAATAGCTGAGGCTCTTATACACCCTTGTAAATACAGCTCCAACATCAAGAACAACCACGCTAATGAATTTTTAATTACACAAAATAAAGAACTGGAAAATAAAATATTTCAACTCGGCTTTGAAATAACAAACTATAGACAATTATCTAGATGAAAAGGGAATTTTACATAATTTATCCGATATTATTAATGCTGCTGTTTTGTCTTTTTATTTTTTACAGACAATCCGGAGGTTATGTTCTTAAAATAATATCCCCCACAGAACTGGTTGTTGATTTAAACAATAACCAAACCGCAGATATTGGAGAATATTTATGCATTGATAATCTACAAACTTTTTCTAAAAATATTACTGAAAATCAGGCAAAACTAATTCAATTAAACGAAATAAATCAAACTGATGCAATTATTATGGGATATCTTGCTGATAAATTCGCAAAAGATATTCTGGCTGATAAAAATGTCAAAGTTCGATTAAAAAATAAAAATAACGCAAAATGCAGATACGCTGATATTTTTATTAACGAACAAAATTATGCTGACTTATTGAAATCTTCAGGCTTTGCAATAGAAAACGGTAAAATTTCAAACATTGAAAAATTCAATAAGCAGCTTGAATATGGCAAAAAACAGAATTTGGTCATCTTGAATAAAGAAAGCGGGAAATACCACAAACTCAACTGTGAATACGGACTAAAGTCTAATAAATATACTATTATTCCTGAAAAAGAAGCAAAACTAAAATTTAAAAAGTGCAAAAATTGTTATTTAACACCTTTGAAAAAAAAATATTCAAACTTAGATTATTTATTTATACATGATAAAACTCCCTATCCCGAAAAATTCATCACAGATAAAATAACTTTTTTATTATCGGATTATACAAATCATCTGAAAACTGATAATAAATGTGAACATATTTTATGCAAAACTTTAGCTGATCTTATAGACACCACAAGCGACACATTAGATATAACTCTATATGGCTGGGGAGGAAACCCTGAAATTGAAGAGGCACTCGAGCGTGCAAAGTCAAGAAATGTAAAAATACGGCTTGTATATGACAAACGAACAGATGTAAATTACTATCCTGAAACCGATAAATTAATAGAAAAATTTGAAAACACACGCTCTGATGAAAACCCATTTCAAAAAAGTCTGACAGCTATGCTAATGCACAATAAGTTTATAATTTCCGATAACCAAACAGTCCTGACAGGTTCAATGAATTTTTCAAACACAGATCTTTCAGGCTTTAACGCAAATAACGTAATAATAATCCAATCAGAAAATTTAGCAAAATATTTTACCCGCGAATTTGAGCAAATGTATAGCGGCAAATTCCATACAGATAAAAAGCACTTTGATGAGGATAATTCATTCAATGTCGGTAATGTCAATATAAAAGTCTACTTTTCGCCTCAGGACAAAACAATAGAAAAAGCAATTATACCACTGATAAACGATGCTCAAAAATATATTTACATACCAATATTTGTAATAACACATAAGCAAATGACTGACGCACTGCTTCAAGCACAAAAAAGAGGGGTTGATGTGAGAATAATTCTAGATGCAACAAGTATACGTGCAAGACATTCCACGCACTCTTATTTAAGAAAATCAGGTATTAAGCTAAAAACTGAAAATTATGCTGGAAAAATTCATACCAAATCAATGATAATTGATGATAAATATGTAATAACAGGCTCTATGAACTTTTCAAACAGCGGTGAAAATAAAAATGATGAAAATTGCCTAATAATTGAAAGTCCTGAAATTGCTCATTTTTATAAAGGTTATTTTGAGTTTCTATGGAAAAAAATCCCCGATTATTATCTCACCCACACTGCTCGTCCCGAAAGCAGATATTCCATAGGCTCCTGTTTTGACGGGATTGATAATGATTATGATGGAAAAATTGACACAGAAGATGATGGGTGTAAATTTTAATGTAAAGCCATAGCAATTTAGCATTATTTTTCTTCAAAGATTATTTTAAATCCCAAAATTTCACAGATATAACCCATTTCAGACAATTTCAATGAATTTGTCCTCAGCCTGTAATTCAAATTCTGCTGTGAATAATATTTTCCACTGTATTCTGAGAGCTTTTCCGCCAACTTTTTCATAGTCCAAGCTCTTTTTGAAAGCAAAACTTTAACTTCTCTGCGTGAATCTATAATATTTTTTCCATCTGTCACCATAATATCAATTATATATATTATTTTTAAACGATTGACATATTTAAGTAAATGTTATAAAATTAAAAATATACTTTTAAATTTAAAAGTATTTGTTTAAAATGATTAAGGGATATAAAAATGAAAAGAGAATTAAAAGGGTTCACCTTAGCAGAAGTACTAATTACATTAGGTATAATTGGGATAGTTGCAGCAATGACTCTGCCAACACTGGTTCAGCACCATAAAAAGAAAGTGGTAGAAACAAGAATGGCTAAATTTTACTCAATATTTAACCAAGCACTTCTGCAATCAAAAATTGATAATGGTGATTTTAAATATTGGGACTTTCCCAAAGCAACAGATGCTGAAATAATGGAAAAATGGCATGATAGATACATTAAACCATATGTCAAAATTTTAAAAACACGAGTCGCAGATGTAGGAAGTACATATCGAGCAGTAGACTGGCTTCCAGACGGTAGCTTAGTTGTTATATCAACAACATCAACTTGGCTTTTTTTCCCGAAGGCAGATGACTATGAAAAAGGATTTGGGTGTGATTTGCCTGATGGTTCTTGCTATCCTGATCCAAGTAGGGGTGGTATAGAATGGTTTACATTTCAATTCACACCATATAATAACTATGGAAAAAATAAAGGCATAGAACCATATTTTACTATAGAATGTACCAATAATATTTCTAAAGAATGCCTAACAGACACATCATTGGCACAGGGCTGTCATAACATCGGAAATACAGAGCACGCACTATGTGCTAAACTTATACAAATTAACGGTTGGAAAATTCCTGATTATTACCCTTTTAAATTTTAAAAATCTATTCACCGGTAATAATTTTTGCTTCAACATCTTTTTGAATATTTACTGAGTTATTAAGACTTTTAGCAAGCTCTGCTGCAGTATTTGCACTGTAGAATTTACCGCCTGTGACGAGGGAGGTACACTCTAACTGAGCCAAATCATCTTCTTCAGTTACGTTAAATGCAATAACATCAATTATAACATCTTTTCTGACTCTAATTAGCTCCATAACCCATTTACAAGGACTTTCATCACAGTTTTCCCCTCCATCAGTCAGCAAAATAATATGCTTTTTACCGCTAAAGCCTATAAAATCATTTTTAACAGCCTCTTTTAACGAATACGTAATAGGTGTCATACCCTTAGGCTGCGGTCTTGAAAGAGCACTTTGCAAACTGGCAGAATTTCCACATCCAATAGGTACCAAAAGTGCTGATGCTCTGCAGGCTTCAAAAGGAGTAAATCCCATTTTATGCCCATATACTCTAAGCCCTACAGAAGAAGTTTTACTAATTTTTGGTATAATATCTCTCATTGTATCAAGCATTAAATCAACTTTCCTTGCACCATCTAAGTATTCATTCATGCTGTTTGAAAAATCTAAAATAAAAAGAGTTCTTTCACCCTCTTGCGGATTGTACCTGTAATTATCAGGAGTCTGAACTGAATAATTACTTGCATATACAGGCAATATCAATGCTAATACTGTTAAAAATAAAATATACTTCATATTATATTTTTTTCAGAACCGAATAAATTTAAAAATTAGACAAGTTTCTTAATTTTTATGCTAAAATTACCATATAAAAAGGGATATGAAATATGAATAGTAGAGAAATTATTAAACAAGCTGAAAAACAGCTAACTGAACAATTTGAAATAATAAATGACATAAGAGATAACAATCAAAAAAAAGTTTTAGAAGCCTTTATCAATAACCGCGTAGCTCCCGAACATTTTTATACAGTATCAGGCTACGGACATGATGATATCGGTCGTGAAGTTTTGGATAAAGTTTTTGCAGATGTATTCAAGGCTGAAAAAGCCATAGCAAGGATACATTTTGCCTCAGGTACACATACTCTCGCCTGCTGTCTTTTCGGCTGCCTAAGACCAGGTGATAAACTTGTGTCAGTAGCAGGTGCCCCCTATGATACAATGCAAGAAGTAATAGGCACCTCAGGTGATGATTCTACTAAAGAAGACTCTTTGATTGCTCATGGAGTTTTGTACGATGAAATTCCTCTTAAAAATAATGAAATAGACTTTAAAAAACTTGAACAAACTATCGATAACACAGTTAAAATGGTACTCATTCAAAGATCAAAAGGGTACTCAACCAGAAAATCTTTGTCAATTGAAACTATAGAGGCTATCTGTAGAATTGTAAAATCCAAAAATCCAAACTGCATTTGCTTTGTAGATAACTGCTATGGTGAGTTTGTAGAAGAAAAAGAACCATTGGAAGTGGGCGCGGATTTGATAGCCGGCTCTTTAATTAAAAACCCAGGAGGCGGAATAGTAGAAGCAGGCGGATATATTGCAGGTAAAGCTCGATATGTGGATAAAGCCTCAAACCGTCTTACAGCACCGGGTATAGGTTCAGAAGGCGGAGCTATGTTTAATCAGCATCGACTAATTTTCCAAGGGTTATTTATGGCACCTTCTGTTGTAT
>CASGAK010000007.1 GCA_949299435.1 uncultured bacterium | reverse complement strand
GAATTTGAATATGAATTTCAGTATTTAGAAGATTTCAACCGACACCCTAATGCAGTGGATTTTATATTCGAGGGTAGGCGGAACATGAAAATTTCAGGCAACTCCGTTGGTGCTGGAGAAATTGAAATTACAAATATAGATGAGTTTTCTGTAAGTTTGACAGGGAAATATAATACACTGCTTTTGATTTACAAAGATGTACCGAATATGATTTCAAGAGTTACGAATTCAATACATGTAAATATAGCATCATTTCATTGTGACAGATACGCAAAAGGTGAGGAGGCATCAATGTGTATTTGCCTTGATGGTGAAGTAAATCAAAAAGTAATAGATTTTTTATATCTGATCGAAGATGTTTATATGATAAGGTATATAAAGAAATTGGAAAGTTAATATGGAAAAAAGTATAAATACATTCAAAGAATTGGAAGAAATTTGTCAAAAAAATAACAAACAAATATATGAAGTTATTCAAAAATATGAAGCTGAATTGGCTGAAACTTCAGAAAAAGAGATTAGGAAAATTGTTAAAAAAAGTCTTGATGCGATGAAAGAGTCTATTAAAAACGGACTTCAAAGCAAGGAGATGTCAATAAGTGGCATGTGTGGAGACGATTGTGACAGGTTGCAAAAGAAGTACGCGAACTCTAGTGCGATTTTCGGCAAGACTTTTGAAAAAATAACAACGTATGCTCTTGCGACTATAGAAGAGAATTTAAGAATGGGCAAAATTGCCGCTTGTCCGACAGCGGGATCTTGTGCGATAGTACCCTCCGTGTTAGTCGGGGTGAGTGAAGATTTGAATATTCCTGAAGAAGACCAAATTAATGCACTGATTACAGCAGGTACAATAGGCAGAATAATTTCAAATAAAGTAGCACTTGCAGGTGCTGTTGCAGGTTGTCAGGCAGAATGCGGTGTAGCATCAGCAATGGCAGCTGGAGCATTAACTCAAATGCGTGGCGGTTCAATTCATCAAATCCTAAATGCTGTTGCACTTGCTATGAAAAATTTATTGGGACTTACTTGTGATCCTGTGTGTGGATTAGTAGAAATTCCATGTGTTAAACGCAACCCTTTTCTTGCGATACACGCTGTGACGGCATCAGAAATGGCACTTGCAGGCATTGAATCAAAAATTCCTCTAGATGAAGTAATTGATGCTCTTGAACAAACCGGTAAACTAATGTCGCCAATGTTAAAGGAGAGTTCACAAGCAGGGCTTGCATCAACAAAAACTGCCTTGGATTTGAAACAAAGACTTTTTAAATAATTCATTTGCTTAAATTTCTTTTGTGTGCTATATTCCAATGGTATGAAATTTAAGAAAATTGTAATTTGTTATAATCCAAAAATTCAAAATTCTATAGATGTCAAAAACGAATTAATGGAAATATTGGCAGAGTACGATATTGCTGCTGATGTAATTGATATTGACAGTTTGACGAATGGTTATGATTTTGCTTTTGTAATCGGCGGAGATGGTACGATTTTAAAAGCTGCAAGGTTTTTTGCAAAGCATGATGCAGCAATTTTTGGGGTAAACCTTGGACGATTAGGTTTTTTGTCACAGTCTTCGAAAGAATATTTAAAAGATTCCGTTAAGAATATATTAAAAGGAAAATTTTATATAGAAGAAAGAATTATGCTCCAAAGTGGAGAATCAATAGCATTAAACGATTTCGTAATAAAGGGGAATACTCAAGGTCGGACTGCAAAATTTTTATTAAAGATAAATGGCAAGCCTATTTGTGACTATTTAGCGGACGGACTTATAATTTCTACACCTACTGGCTCTACTGCTTACGGATTGTCTGCAGGAGGACCGGTTTTGGCTCCTAAATTAGATGCTTTTGTAATTGTACCAATTTGTCCACATACACTTACCGCTAGACCACTTGTAATTCCTGATAGTGAGCTTATAACTGTTTCTATGGAAGATGCAGAAAAAGGATTTGTTGTGTCTATTGATGGGCAGAATTTCTTTGAATATGATTCGGATATAGTAGTCCGAAAATCAGAATATAAAGCTAAATTGGCTCTTTTGGAAGATGCTGATTTCTATGCTATTTTGCGTGATAAACTTCACTGGGGTATTTCTCCTGCTAATATTTAACATCAATTTGTTGAAAAATGGTAAAAATGATATTGGAGTTTTAGTGTGGAATATTCGTAGGTATCCTTAATCTTCATTTAATACGCCATGTAAGTATTTAAAGTAAACTTTCGTATATGGAAAATTTTTTATTTTTTATTAACTTTTGTTCATAATTACTGTAAAATTCTTGTACTTTTTTTCTATTTAAAATAGTATGTTATTATATAATTGGGGAGTCCGTTAATTCATAAATCGGGCTAGTTCACCGGAATTATGTAATTATTTAATATAAAAGAGGTAACAAAGTGGAAAATTTCGTATCAGATATCTTTGCAAAGAAAGAAGACACAACTAACAATCAAGCTCCGACAAATCGTTCACCTATCAACCCTACTAAAATTAAAGTAGTTGGTGTTGGTGGCGGTGGCGGAAATGCTGTTAACCGAATGATAAAAGCAGGACTTTCAGGTGTGGAGTTCTGGTTAATGAATACAGACTTACAAGTTTTGGAATTTGCTCAAACTCCTAATAAAATTCAATTAGGTGCAAAGTCAACAGCTGGTCTGGGTGCTGGTGGAGATCCTTCAGTAGGTGAAAAAGCTGCAGAAGAAGCTCAACAAGAAATAACCAATGCCCTTGACGGTGCAGATATGGTATTTATCACTGCAGGTATGGGTGGTGGTACCGGTACCGGTGCGGCACCTGTAGTTGCTAAAATTGCTAAAGAATTAGGTATTTTGACAATAGCAGTTGTTACAAAACCTTTCTCTTGGGAAGGTCGTAAACGTCAAAATCAAGCTGTACAAGGTCTTGAAAAATTACGTGAAGCAGTAGATGCGGTTATTGTTATACCTAACGATAAATTATTGCAAGTTGTTGATCGTCAGGTTTCTTTGAATGAATCATTCATAATCGTAGATGAAGTTCTGTTACGTGGTGTTCAAGGTATTTCAGATATCATTACAGTACCTGGTACAATCAACGTAGACTTTGCAGATGTTAAAAATGTTATGCAGGCTTCAGGTTCAGCTCTTATGGGTATAGGCCGCGGACAGGGTGAAGGTCGTGCTATCAAAGCTGCTGAAATCGCTATCAATTCACAACTTCTTGAAACATCTATTAACGGTGCATCAGGTGTCATTGTTAATATTACAGGTGGACCTGATATGACTCTTCATGAAGTTACTGATGCAGCAAATATTATTCATGATGCTGTTCTTGATGATGCTACAGTTATCATTGGTACAGCTATCAATGAAAATATTCAAGGTGAAATTCAAGTTACAGTTATTGCAACAGGTTTTGAATTGAAAAATCAGCCTGTAGAACCTCCAAAGATGGATGTTAAACAATTAAGTGCGTCTGACTTTTTCTCAGGTGCATTCAATAACAATTCTTCAGCTGCTCAACCTAGAAGAAGTTCTATGCCACAAATGGGATCAGGATTTACTAATATTGAAATCCCTGACTTCCTTAAAAAATAAAGCATAAAATCTTTGAGCATTGCTAAGGAAATTTGAAAAAGATACATTTTAATCACAATATAAGTTGGAAGTATATATAGTGACCGATATTTTCGGTCACTTTTATTATAAAGATATATAATTTATCTATTGAGAAAGATTTTAAATGTTTTTAAGTCACTTTGCTAAAACTATATGTATAATGGCTTAAATATAATAAATGTTAATTCAAATAAAAATAAGTTGAACTTTTTAGGTCGGTTTAGTGTGGAATGTTTGTAATATAAATAAAAAGTCCGCTTCAAACGAAACGGACTTTTTTAATAAATTGTATAAAAGAACTAGTCTTTAGCATGACCTGCAGTACCTAAAACGTCTCTCATTTTGTGGATAACCATTTCTTTAACAGCAGTTCTGCCTGGTCCCATGTATTCACGAGGATCGAATTTTTCAGGGTGTTCTACAAAGAATTCTCTGATAGTAGAAGTCATTGCAAGTCTTAGGTCTGTATCAATGTTAATCTTAGCTACACCGTGTTTTGAGGCATAGTTAAGCATATCTTCAGGAACACCTTGTGCATTCGGTAATTGTCCACCGAATTTATTACATTTAGCAACGAATTCAGCAGGAACTGAAGATGAACCGTGAAGAACTAGTGGGAAATCATATCCTACAGCTGCATTAACAGCTTTTTTGATTTCAGCAAGTCTTTCAAAGTCAAGTTTAGCTTCGCCTGAGAATTTGTAAGCACCGTGTGAAGTACCGATAGCTACAGCTAAAGAATCACAGCCTGTTTCTTTAACAAATCTTGCTGCTTCTTCAGGATCTGTGTATGTAGAATCTTTTGCATGAACTTTTACATCATCTTCTACACCTGCTAATTTTCCTAATTCAGCTTCAACTGATACTCCG
>CASGAK010000006.1 GCA_949299435.1 uncultured bacterium | reverse complement strand
GTATGATAAAGAGAATGTTAAACATATTCTTTCTTCAGGTAAGTTTGAAAAACTTAAAGTTATGTTGGAAGAAATTATCTCAGAAGGTCATAGAGTACTTTTATTCAGCCAGTTTGTCAATATGCTAGATATCGTGAAAGATTGGCTTGAAAGAGAAGGTATTGATTATGAATATCTGACAGGTAAGACAAAAGACAGACAAGCAGCTGTTGAAAGATTTAATAACAGTAAAGTACCGATATTTTTAATCAGTTTAAAAGCAGGAGGTACAGGCTTGAATTTGACAGGTGCGGATTATGTAATCCATTATGATCCTTGGTGGAACCCTGCTGTGGAAGATCAAGCTACAGACCGAGCTTATCGTATCGGACAGACTAAAAAAGTGTTTGTATATCGACTTATTACGAAAAATACGGTTGAGGAAAAAATTCAAAAACTTAAAACAGTTAAACGCAACCTTGTGGACAGCGTAATTTCAGTGGATAGAAATATTGTTAAATCCTTGACCATAGACGATATTAGAGAAATCTTCTCTGCTGATTAAAATGGGTTAAATTTACTTTAAAGTATTTCATAAAATTTTATTCTTGTGTTTGCGGATACTTCATATTGTCGTGTTCTAAAATATATTTTGCACAACCCCAGCCAGCACCTCCAGCGTAGCAATCATTATTTGGGTGGGGGACAATTCTATCTTTTAGTATAAAAAACGAAAATACATCTTTTCCAAATTGATTAGGTAGAGTTGCTCCATTTGTATCAATCCATATAAGACCACAAACGTTATTTATGCCTGAGTTTTGATTTTGGCAGGTTGTAGAATTATGATGTCTTATCCATAAATGGCTGCCATCAACTAAAGTCATTCTATAAAAATGATTTGCAGTTTTATAAGATACAGAATACTCATTACTATTAAGTTCTTTATATTTATCAGCCATTCCGGGACAATCAGTTTTTTCACCACAGTCGTGAGCTAGTTTAAGTTCAGATTTAAAATTATTAACAAATTCTGCAGCACATTGTGCATTTACTTGTTCACAAAACCCCCATTCATCAACATAGCCGTGTTTACCAATTGCCATAAGTAAAGCTTGGCTCATAACAGAATAGAATTTTTTAACTTTTGCAACAGTTTCACGTTCTTTTCCATTATTGATTAACGTAGGCAAGGTCATAGCTGCAACAATTCCGATAATACCTAGTGTTATGAGCACCTCAGCTAAAGTAAATCCATGCATGTACTTTTTCATAACAACCCTCCATATTAAGTAATATAATAGAAAATTTATTGTTTTTATTTAAAATTCATTAAAAACAATAAAAATATTCTCATATTAATCAAAAAATGTCAAGGGCAGATAAAAAATATATAATTTTAGTATGAGTGTAAGTGAAGATTTAAAGATACTGCTTTTGAAAGAAAAAATGACAATAACAGAATTAGCTGCTTTAGCTAGTGAAAAGTCTGGAAAGGCTTATACGGTATTTGGAATTTCTCAAAAACTTGCAAGAAGTTCAATGAAATATGATGAATTAAAATTTTTGGCAAGTGTACTGGGCTATAAAATTAAATTTGAAAAAGATGACAATTTATAAGGGGATTATTCATATCTTAAAGCATCAATAGGGTTCAAAAGAGATGCTTTATAAGCAGGATAGTATCCGAAAATTACACCGATTGCCCCTGAAAATCCAAGTGATAAAAATATTGAAAAACTTGATATAGAAATTGACATTCCGGCAAATATTTGTAAAAGTTTTGCACCGAATACACCTACAGCTACACCTATTAATCCCCCGATAATAGAGAGCAGGAACGATTCAATTAAAAATTGTATTCTGATATCAGATGCTTTTGCACCTATTGCCATTCTTATGCCTATTTCTTTAGTTCTTTCTGTTACTGATACAAGCATAATATTCATAATTCCGATACCGCCTACAAGCAGTGATACTGAAGCTATTGCACCTAAAAGCAGTGACATAGTCCTTGCTGAAGATTTGATTGTTTCTTGCATTTCTGCTAAATTTCTTATTTCAAAATCATCATCTTGATTTTTGCCTATATTATGACGTCTTCTCAGAATATCTGTAATATCACTTTCAGCTATGGGCAATGCTTCATCACTTATCGCTTTTACGTTAATCATTTTAACGGATCCAGGAAAATCAGTTCCGAATACCTTTTTTTGAGCGGTTGTAATGGGGATAAATACCAAATCGTCCTGATCCATTCCCATTCCGCTTTCCCCTTTTGTTTTTAAAAGTCCTATAATTTTAAATGGGACATTGCCTATTCGCATAGTCTTATTTATCGGATCCATATCGCCAAAAAGTTCTGTTGCTACGGTATTCCCAATAATTGCAACTTTCGTACTGTTTTTTATATCAACGGGAATAAAATTTCTGCCGTCAATTATTTCATAATTTCTGATAAAAAGATAAGATGCAGTAGTTCCAGCTACAGTAGATGCCCAGTTTTGATTTCCGTATGTCAACTGTAGACTTTGACTAGAGTAAGGAGCGACCGCAAGTACACCGTTAGCATTGCTTTCTATCACTTCAGCATCTTTGAGTGTAAGAGTAGGCTTTGTACCAGCTCCCATTCTTACACCGCCTGTGTTGGCTGAGCTTGAGCGAATCATCAATAGGTTACTTCCCATTGATTCCATATCTTTTGCAATTCTTTCACTTGCACCTGAGCCTACTGCAAGCATTATAATTACTGCACTCACACCGATTATTATACCTAATGAGGTAAGCATTGATCGCATTTTATTTATTTTTAGCGAAATTACCGCCATTTTGAATGTTGATTTAAAATCTATCATTTTATTTTCGTTTTACCTCATCTGATATGATGTTACCGTCTTTAAAGCGAACTACACGCTTACAATATTCAGCGATGTCAGGTTCGTGCGTGACTAAAATAATTGTTTTACCAGTTTTTTCGTTTAAGTTTACAAAAAATTCCATAACTTCAATACTGGTTTTTGTATCAAGATTACCTGTCGGTTCATCTGCGAGAATCAGGGGCGGATCGTTTACTATTGCTCTTGCAATTGCGACACGCTGCTGCTGCCCTCCTGACATTTGATTTGGCATGTGATCTTCACGGGCTTCCAGTCCGACTATTTTTAGTGCTTTTTTAGCCCTTTCTATACGTTCTTCTTCAGGTATACCTTTATAAATCATTGGTAATTCAACGTTTTC
>CASGAK010000005.1 GCA_949299435.1 uncultured bacterium | reverse complement strand
CGTGTGGTGGAATGGTAGACACGCTAGTCTTAGGAACTAGTGCGAAAGCATGGGAGTTCGAGTCTCTTCACGCCCACCATTAAAAAAAGACCGCAAATGCGGTCTTTTTTAATAATTAATTATTAAATTAACGTTCTAAATTATTTTTTGTTGTACTGGGGCATTTTGTATCTGCTCTAGTCGTTTTACCGAAATTTCATAAAAATTTTCAGAACACTCAAAGCCTATAAAATGACGATTCAATTGTTGTGCTGCAATGAGCGTGGTTGAACTACCTGCAAAAGGATCAAGTATCGTTTGATTTTCAATTGTTGTCAACTCAATCAACAACTTCATTAAATTTAACGGTTTTTGAGTTGGGTGTAAACCTCTATCAGAAGCTAATGATTCTATATTAAATAGATTGTCAGATTTTTGGTTATATTTTTGTAAAACTACTTCATTAAAAGCTCCCAACTGAAATTCCAGAACATTATCAGCTAAAGTACTACCAATTTTATAAGGTTTCATAAACCATAAAATTGGCTCAAAAACAGGACGCAAATTACCTACTTTCCAGTCTTTCCATTGCAATGAAGATTTTGTATCATTACGTCTGTCAAATACACAACTTACGTGTTGTGCTCTATGGGCTGCTTTTATTTTATTCCAGCCCAACATATCTTTATAAATAAATCCAGTATCCTCAAAAGCACAAATACATCTATGTGCAAGCCTTCTACCGGCAAAGACGAATACACTACTACCCGGTTTTAATACTCTATACCAATCATCAACCCATGATTTTACCCAATCATAATATTGCAAAGGGATTAACTTATCAGCAGCAGACCAGCCGTTTAAAGGCTTCCCTCTTTTACTGAAAACTTTACCAGCTTCCAACTGTGCAGGACTGGAGCCTAACAAAGATGAGTTTTTATTATCATGCAATATATCCCAATCATCTATAGATATTCCATAAGGTATATCGCTTAAAATAACATCTATGCTGTCATTTTCTATATTTTTTATTAATTCTCTGCAGTCGCCTAAATAGATATTATCTACAGCTATCATACGCCTCCAATTGATTTATATAACTATTTATAACACTAATTTTTTCATTTAACTTTAGTGACTTGATTAAAGCTGTAATAGCTTGTTCTTTTGAATAATTTTCAATATCTTTTTTTAAATTTTCCCAATATAATATTTCTTTTTTACATCTGGTCGAAATTCTATTTTTAAAAATATCAAAACAATCTTCAAATTCTTTATCTGAAACTCCTAAAATATTTTGTATCATTTTATTTTGCTCTTTTAAAAAGCAGCGTTTTATATTATCAACAGTAGTATTTTGTCCTTGAATCTTACTAAAATTCCATAATTGAGCTAGGTTATTATTTTCCGTTTCTTTTATATTTTTTTGAAGTAGTAAACTAAAATACTCCCAAGAAAAAAGTAAAACATTACCTTGTAAAGCTGATGAATAAATTTGACTTTTTACGCGTGGATATTGAAAATAAGGACAACATAAAATACTATAATCATTATCTTTTCGCCAATGTACCATAGATTCTACTTTAAAATCTTTTTGATTTTTAGCAGCACGACTTACCCTAAAAGCCTTAGCATCAGCAATTAAAGAATAATTATGATATTTGCTTTTAGCCACAACATCTGCAGAATCGGCTCTTTCCTGCAAAACTTCAGCTTTTAATCCTAATTCCATAAAGCATTTAGCCAAAATAATATCAGAGGCTTTTGAATATAATTTTTCTTCAGTTGAGTCATGATCAATACTTTCAGGTATTGCACCGATTTCATCAACTAAAACAATCAAGTCTTCTTTCTCTAAGGAAAAGACTATATCTTTTATCTTTTCAGAAGATACTTGAAACGACTCCTCTTTAGATAAAATACAGACTAGTTCTTTAAAACGCGAAAAATTCATAATTCAACCAAATATTCTAACTAGTAGAATAATATCACAAGCAGTTTTTTTTTATTGGCTTTATTACAAAAATTTACCTAATGTGTAATTTTTTTCTATTTATGAAATAATACTTTATTATAAAGATTTGATTTGGGAGAGTAAAATGGACTACAGACTTAAAGATACGACATCAAAAGATGCTTTCAATTACAGTTACTTAATTAAGAGAATTTATCCATATATAAAACCGGTATTAGGCAGAGCTTTAATAAACTTAGCAATTGCAATACCTTTAGGGTTATTGGACGGTGTGATGGCTTTGGCTCTGAAACCTTATCTTGACCATGTTGTAAATGGCAGTCCAAATGACACTTGGTCTTTTATGGGATTTACCGTAAATCCACAAGCGTTCTTAGCTGCCATAATACCTTTTGGTATTGTCGCATTTGCAGCTTTTCAGGGAATTTTAAAATACTTGAGTAATTATTTTACAGATTGGACCGGTAATAAAATTTCAAATGCTTTAAAAGTTGATTTATTTAAAAAACTTACAGGATTAGATCCCCAATTTTATGATGTTAACTCTTCAGGAATTGTTTTAACAAGGTTTTTAACAGATCCTGAAACTGCATCTAAGACAATTATTGAGAGTTTAAAATCCTTTATTGCAACAATTTTCGGACTTGTAGGACTTGTCGGAGTCCTTTTATACACATCTTGGAAACTTGCAATTATAGGAGTTACAGTTATGGCAATTGCAGTTACTCCTGTTGTTTTTATACGCAAAAGGATTAAAAAAGTATCAAACGCGACAATGGTTGTAGGCGGCAATATGACAACCAACTTTAATGAAACTTTCGCAGGAAACAAAATTATGACAGCTTACAATTTGCAAGAGATACAGAATAATAAATTTGAAAAACAAATCAATGAACAATTCCACCTTGCAATGTCATTAAGTAAACGGGTCGGTTGGATGTCACCGATTATGTATACGGTATGTTCAATAGGAATAGCACTTGTTATGGCATATGGCAACCATTTAATTCTTTCAGGAGAATTATCAGCAGGCAGCTTTGCTGCATTCGTTACATCTTTATTACTACTGTATAAGCCTACTAAAACTTTAGGTAATACACTCACCTCTTTACAAAATACTTTTGTCGCAATGAGCAGAACTTTTGAATTGTTTGATTTGGTACCGCAAATTAAATCTCCTGAAAAGGCTTTTTCAATGAGGCCTTTGGAAAATACAATTGAATTTAAACATGTATATTTTGAATATGAGCAAAATACACCTGTATTAAAAGATTTAAACCTTACCGTGAATAAAAATGAAACAATCGCACTTGTCGGTAATTCAGGCGGGGGAAAAAGTACGGTTGTTAACCTATTGCCGCGTTTTTATGATGTTAAATCCGGCTCAATTGAGTTTGACGGAATCGATATAAGAAACTTTGATTTAAAATCACTAAGAGATAACATCGCATTCGTTTTCCAAGACAACTTTATGTTCTCTGGCACAATTCGTGAAAACATAATGATGGGAAATAAAAATGCAACTGCAGAACAATTAGAAAAAGCTATAGAAATGGCACATTTAGACGAATTTATTGACGCTTTAGAAAACGGGCTTGATACCATCGTCGGGGAAAGAGGGGCAACGCTTTCCGGAGGTCAAAGACAACGTGTTGCAATTGCAAGAGCTATTTTAAAAGACGCACCAATTGTAATATTAGATGAAGCAACATCTGCCCTTGACAATAAATCAGAAGCCATTGTCCAAAGAGCATTGGATAACCTGATAAAAAACAAGACAGTCTTTGTAATCGCTCACAGATTGTCAACTATCAAAAATGCTGACAGAATTGCTGTCATTAACGAAGGCGAGCTTGCAGAATTAGGTACACATGATCAGCTTATGATGATAGAAAACGGTATATACAGAAATCTATATGAAATGCAGTTCAAATCTCAAGAAACACAAGAAATACAAGGAATTTAAATATGACAATAGAAATTAAACCGCTAAATGCAATTGTATACAATCAAAATAAAGTTGATATAAAAGATGTGATAGCACCACCTTATGACGTTATTAGCGAAAAATACAGGGAACAGTTGTATTCAAGAAGTCCTTATAATATCACAAGACTTATTCTTTCAAATGCTCAAAATCCTTATGAAGACGCTCAAAACAGCTTCCAAAAATGGCTGTCTGAAGGCATTTTGATAAATACAGAAAAACCGGCGATTTTTTACCTTGTTCAAAAATACAATATTAACGATAAAAAAATTACAAGGAAAGGTTTTATAGCAAGAAACAAGATAGAAGATTTTTCAAGCAAAAATATTTTACCTCATGAATATACAATGAGCGGACCCAAAGAAGACCGATTAAACCTCACAAAGGCTTGTAAAGCGAATTTTTCACAAATTTTTATGGTCTATTCAGATCCTCAAAAGCAAATTGAAAATGCGATTGATTTGACACAAAAACCCTTTATAGAAGTCACAGATGATCAAGGTGTAGAAAATATTGTATATAAAATTGAAGATGAAAAGATAATAAATTTAATTCAAAATGTTTTAAAAGATAAGACTTTATTAATAGCAGACGGACATCACAGATATGAAACTGCCATTAATTATAGAAATTACATAGGTGAAAATGTCCAAGAGGCAAATTATGTAATGAGCTATTTTACCAATATGGACGATGATTTGCTAATATACCCAACCCACAGGATTATTACAAAATGGATAGAGCCTTATGTGCTACTTGAAAAAGTTAAAAAATATTTTGACTTAAAAGACTACTCTTTTACAGGCTTTAACAAACAAGAAGTAAAAAAAGAATTTTTATCAGCGATTGAAAACTCCTCAAAAGAAAAATTTTCTATGGGACTATATATGAAAAATGTTAACAAATTCTATCTTTTAACGCTTAAAGAAAATGTTGACAAAATTTTAGATGAATACAATGTACCTGAAGTACTGAAAAATTTGGATTTAACAGTACTTCACAAAGTTATCCTTACAAAAGAGCTGGGCTTTACAGAAGAAGAACAAATGGCTCAAGAGGGAATAAAATATATTAAAGTAGAAAATGAAGCATTTGATATGATTGATTTAGGAAAAGCTGAGGCCTCTTTTATAATGTCTTATCCCAAAATCAGTGATATTAAAAAGATTTCCCAAGCAGGATTTAGAATGCCTCAAAAGTCAACTTATTTTTATCCAAAACTTTTATCAGGAATTGTAATAAATCCTTTACAATAAGGCAATTTTTGTTCCTCAATTTTTTTTATAAATATAACGAGTATAATTGAGGGACAAACTGTGGCTTTTGAATTTTTGAATTTCAATAATTTCAATTTCAACAACTTCGGAAATTTCAGCAATTTCCGATCAAATTTTTCATTCGGTAACATAGCGAATTATCCATTATTCAATTTTCAGCCACAAATACCGAACTTTTTCGGTATGTTTCAATGGAATATGCCTCAAACAAACATTTTTTCAACTCCTATGAGTTTCAATAATCCTTTTTCAAACACCACACCACCAATAGGTAATATTTTCAACAACTATAACTTTCCAGAAATTAACTATATGAATTATACTCCAAATCCATATATACCAATGGATTTTACAACCGGGGTAAATTTTGACTCGGACGCATTTTTTAAAAGTTCAAAAGTTTTCACAACACAACCTCTGAAGGTTTCATTAACTCAAAAAACAGATTTAAAAGATGTAGCTGCAATATATAACAAAGAAAAAGGCATAAAACTTGCTAATGAAGCACTTGCAGGACTTAGTAATGCTCAAAAGGGCTACTGTGCAAGAGCAGTTAAAACGGCCATAAGTGATGCCGGACTAGGAGCATATGAATCAGGAAATGCAAATGATATTCCTGATATCCTTAGAAAAAACAGCAATTTTAAAGAAGTAAAAGTAAATGGGAATGATCTTTCTAAATTACCGGCAGGCTGCGTAATAGCATACGAGAAAGGTGCTGCAGGCTACAGCAGTAAATACGGCCACGTAGAAATTAAAGGCGACGGCAATCAAGCAATCAGT
>CASGAK010000004.1 GCA_949299435.1 uncultured bacterium | reverse complement strand
TGATGAATATGGATCATATCCACCCATTCTGTCAGTTTCTTTGTATCCCCAAATTTGTTCTACGTTTTCATAGCATTTATCAGAAGTAATCATTACTACTGTTTTTATAAAGTCGAATTTTCTTACTGCTTCTAAAATATTTAATGAGCCTATTACATTTGTTTCATAAGTATATTTTGGATTTTCATAAGCAGTTCTGACTAAAGCCTGAGCTGCAAGGTGAAATATAATTTCAGGTTTGTATTTAGCTATAGTTTCTTCTAATTTTTCACTGTCACGTACATCGCCTTTTACATCTGCATAAAGATGTTTTTCCAAGTGAGATGCCTTATAATTTCCGCGTTGGCTGTATGGCTCAAGTGCATACCCGATGACTTTTGCTCCAAGCATTGTAAGCCATATTGATAACCAACTGCCTTTAAACCCGGTATGACCGGTAACTAAAACTGTTTTGCCGCTATATACGTTATTGAAATCAGACATTTAATAATTCTCCTTTATTATACTCTTTCCACCAATCAATTGTCATTTTTAAGCCTTCTTCCAATGAATATTTTTGGCTCCAGCCTATTGATTTTAATTTTTGATTGTTCCCTACAACAACATCATCTCCAAATGCTGCAGGTATTGCTCCCCATAATATTTTTCCTTTGAATTCGGTGAGTTCTGCTATTTTTTCAACGATTTTACGTAATTGTACAGGTTGTGATGAACAGATATTGAATGCTCCATTTACATCACTTTCAAAAACATCAACAATTCCGCAAGCTGTATCAAAAACATGCAAATAATCCTGAAATTTCAGACAATCACTAACTTTAACGTCTTCTCCTTTTAAACAGGAATTAATCACAGAAGGCATTAATCTTTGTGGTTTTTCCGCAGGTCCGTATAGATTGAAAATTCTCGGCCATTTAAAATCTATTCCGTTTTGTTTGCAGTATACTTTTGCTATTTTATAAATACTGTTTTTGCTTTCTCCGTATAATGTCTGCGGACTTGTAGGAGTATCATCTTCTGTTAAATATCCATATTTATATTCATATTCGGAAACAGTACCTGCTCCCAAAAATTTTTTACCGCCGTTTTCTTTAAAACTTTTCAGTAAATTCAATGTAGCTATTGTCCAATCTAAATTCAAATCGTGTACATGACACTTTGGTCCGACGTACCAAGCTAGATGAATTAAATTTTCAAAATTATGCTCTTTCAAAAATTTATCAACAGAAACACTGTCCATTAAATTCATTTCATATTGAAAAAGCCCTGTCTGTTCGGGAGCAAAAGGAGGATATACAAGAGAATGTACTTCATAGCCTCTTTTTAATAATTCATTTACAACATTTTTACCGATAAAACCGGTGCCGCCCGTAATAAGAACTTTTTTAGACATCTGATTAAACCTTTCCGGATAAACTTACATAAGCATTTTGTTTATCCCAAACTTTCCAAGGTGCTTCATTGGATTTCCACATTTCATCAAGTTCAATTTTATCTCTCAATGTATCCATTGGTCGCCAAAATCCATGATGTTTGTATGCTATTAAGCCGCCATTATTTGCAATAGTTTCAAGCGGACGTCGTTCGAAGATTTCATTGTCGTTGCCTTCTTCAATGTAATCAAATACTTCGGGTTCACATACAAAAAATCCGCCGTTAATCCATGCCCCGTCGCCTTTTGGTTTTTCTTTAAAAGAAGTAATTGTACCGTCTTCTGCAATATTCAAAGCTCCGAAACGCCCTGAGGGTTGCACTGAGGTCATTGTCATAATTTTTCCTGAAGATTTGTGAAATTTAACCAGTTCGGAAATATTAACATCAGCTACACCGTCACCGTAAGTTAATAAAAACGGCTCACTGCCTACATAATTTTGTGCCTTTTTAATTCTCGCACCTGTCATAGCATCTTGACCTGTATAAAGCATTGTAACTTTCCAAGGCTCAGTACGCATTTTATGTAATTCTACAGTGTTGTATCGCATATCTACAGTTACATCAGAATATCGTTGATAATAATGTACGAAGTAGTCTTTAATTATATGAGATTTATAGCCTGTCAAAATAATAAAATCATTAAATCCATAATGAGAATATATTTTCATTATATGCCAAAGTATTGGATATCCGCCTATTTCTACCATTGGTTTGGGTTTAGTGACGGTTTCTTCGCCTAAACGCGTACCAAGACCACCTGCTAATATTAATACTTTCATTAGTTTTTAATCTCCTTAACTTACTCCTTACATATTAGGTTATCACAAACAGTTTTTTTTAAAAATGGCATGTAAAGATTTATTTTTCCTTAAATATAGTTATAGTCTAACTTTTGTTAACATTTTTTAATTTATTGCAAAATTAAGCAAAAAAAATTTTTACTTGGTTTAAAAAGTATATGAAAATACAATATACTACTCCCTATAATTTTAATACATATTCTGATAAGAGAACTAAATATTCAAATAAAGATTACAATATAAACTTTCAAGGTACACCGAATTTTTTAAAACATGACTTGATAGAACATTTGACAACAATTGCAAGAGCTTATGAGGATATTTCAAAAAGCCTTGCAAGAAAAACTGAAAAAGGTATTGAAGTAATTGAAAAAGAATGTGATTTTGAGTACGGACGTTCTATGATTTTCCACAATTGCGGGAATAGTCAAAATACAATACTTGTAAATATTTCTGATAATAAAGCTGAAAGAGATTTAATAAAAATTATTGTTAAAAAAGGAAAATCACCGGCTGATAATAAAAAATTTTTAAATTCTTTTACCATTTCTGATTACAGAAAAGTATTGAAAGATGAAAACCCTAATCAATCTTATATTTTTCCTAAAAATATTGATTATTTATCGACTGAAGAGTTGAAGAATAATAATGTTGAGCTTAATTTGCAAAATACTTTGAACGATTTAGATTTTGGAATGTTAAAACTAAGAAAATTTTTGAATAAAATAAATAATCAATTTTTAAAACCTGAAAATTATAAATTTAACAATAAGGTTTTACAAAATTGGAATGAGATTGATTCTTCATATTCTGAAGTAGATAAGATTATAAAAAGTATTCCTCAAAAACTTTCTATAAAGTTAAGAAGTGACTATGGTGACTATAGACTGCAAGCAAAGCAGCCAACTCATATATTAACTAATATCGGAAACGAAAAATGTCAAATTGTATATAAAAAATTAGATCATGCTACAAATGGATTGTTAACCAGATTATTGGTTTACAACGACAAAAATGAATTAATTAACGGTTTTTTAGTTGATAAAGAAAATCAAATCGTTTCGAATTTTAATGTTAAAAATTTCAATGTAATTCCTCAAAAATTAACTTTTCATGACCAGAATTCAGTACAGACTATATTACCTGAACTGGAAAAATATTTGGAGTTGTATGCTGAAAAATTGAAGGATTTCAACGGATTTTTAAAAGATAAATTAAAACAAAGACAGACAATGCCTGTGGTAGGAAAGTTACAAGGAAAAACCCTTGAAAATTTGAATAATTTAAGTGATATATATGCAAAGTTAGTTAATGAGTTTGCAAATTACAAAGGAACAGCTCTATCGGATTTAAAAACATCATATCCTAAATGGGCAGCAGGTGGTGGACAAAGAGGCTTCATTTTCAGAGCAGACAATAACGAAATCATATCTGTAGTTAAAGTGCATAATAACTTGAAAAATGAATTTTTTAGACTTTGTTTTAACAAAGACGGAGAAACTAAATACTTTTTGATTGATAACGATAAAATTGTTAAAAACTTTAACCCCAAATATCCTCAAATGTTTCCGAAAAATGTGGATTATTATGATGATATTTATATTGAGCAATTAGGAATAGAGCCTTATATTGAAAAAGCATTGAATGAAATGTCTGATTTTAAAAATTATTTTGAAAACCCGATTAAAAAAATTAAAAGTAAAAATATTTCCTCAAAAACTCAAACTGATAATAAAACAGAATCGGTTTCAGAAAAAATAAATACATCTAATCTTGATGAATACAGACAGATTGTAAAAGATTGCAAAATTAAATTTAATAAAGCATTGAATGATGCTGAAAATAATTTGGAAAGTTTTAATAGTACTTTAACTGAAATCCAACAAGCAATTAATGACTTTTTTAAAAATCGTAAATAATAGATTATGGTCTAATAATGGTTAAAAGTAAAAATGCGATTGTTGTTATGGAAATTGTAAATGCAATAATCATAACTAACCCGAAGGCTGAAAGTTTTGATTTCTTTTCATATTTTTTATGATTGTTTTTAATATTTTTTAAAGGCTTTTTACTAACAGATTTTTGATTAGATTTTTCTGATAATTTACGAGTTTTATTTATTTTTTGAGAATGTATTTTTTCTTCATTATATCTTTGTGCTAAAGATTTATTTTTTTTACCTGTGACAAGTAATTCCGTATCATATTGTGAACGTAAAAGTTTATCAGAGGGCCCGTTTTTGTATACTGAATAGCTTATTGCAACTTCAAAAGCTCTTTGCAGACATTCAAGAGCTTTTATCCCGTCTTTCTCTACTTTTCCGCCATGTACTGATTTATTCCCGTTCCTTTTTAGAAAATATAAATCATCTAAAAACTCTTTTTCTTGGGGATTACCTTTTGATTTGTCTTTTAGAGTTGCCAACATATCATCAAAAGTTTCTTCAGAAGTTCTTCTGTCACCCAATACATCTTTACAAATATTTTCACCAAACCTTCTTGTCTGAGCCATGCATTGCTCAAAGTATTCATCTCGATATAGCTTTTCTGCTTCGGAAATTATTTCAAAAAGGTTTTTATCAGTGCTTTTTAAAAAATCAAAATTCGTAGCCATAACTTTTCCTGAATTTCATTATCTATAGAAAAAAATCTCTTTGCAATAGAGATTTTTTATTTCTATATTTATAGTAATATTTTTTTATAAAGTTATTAAAAGAAAAGTATTTATAAAAGTGAAAAGAATTATTGTATTACTGATATTATTTTTAGGGATTCCTTGCTTTGGAGAAGTTCAGGAAGAAGAAGTAAAAGAAAATGTTCAAGACGCAGAAGAAGAAATTTTTTTAGAAACCAGAATAAATACACTTGATCAAGTAGAAGAAGATTCGACAATTAAAATAGAAATAAAGCAAGAAAAAACATTGGCTGAAAAACTTCAAGAATTGTACAATTTGGAAATTGAAAGAACAGATGTTGCAATTCCTTTGTTTAATGAATTGACTACAATGCACTTTGAAAAAGGTCCTTTGAAAAGTTTTCACCCTTGGCTTGCTGTACAAAATCATGGCAGATATGATTTTAATGAAGGTGAGGATAACGATTTATTTTATAAAATAGGTTTAATCAATGTAAATTTAGACGGTGTTTTGAAAAGCGGTCAAGAAGATTTTCGAATTATGTTAAATCCCACCCCGCAAAATCAAAGACCTTTTATGCAAAATTTTATTTTAGATGCTTACATCGCGACAAATAGAATACCTCATCACAGAGTAATTCTAGGTAATACACGTCCTGCAATAGGTATGGAAGGAGCACAAAGTCCCTATACATTACCGTTTATTAACCGCTCTCAGATTTCAAGAAACTTCGGCACAGTCAGAAAAACAGGACTGCGTGTTGTGGGTAATTATGATTTTGTAGATTACGATTTGGGAATACTTAGTTCTGATACATATTTTTCATCATTTTTCCCAGGTGTGGAATTTGATGGTTGGATAAATTTTAAACCGCTCGCAAAAACAGGGGGAAAATACGGAAAACTTGTAACCGGTGGAGGTATTTCTGCAGGTAAAAGAGATTCTGACTTTTTTGTCACAGGAGCCTTCGTAGGATATGAGTATAAAAGGTTTTCTACTCGTTTTGAGTGGGCACAATCAAACGGATCTAACGGAGCTACAGGATTTAACCCTAACAAAGCTACAGGTTTTTATTCTACTGTCGCTTATAAAATTACCCAAAAATTACAAGTCTTATTCCGCTATGATGAGTTTAATCCAAATACCGATATAGCTCATAATAAAAAAAGAGAATACACTACGGGTATAAACTATTTTATAAAAGGTCAGGCAGTCAGGTTGATTTTAAATTATATTTTCTGTCAAAATGATATTGGTCCTAATTCACATAGAATTTTAGTAGGAACACAGTTTTTGATTTAATCATTTTTATATAAGGAGATAATATGGAATTTAATGTAGATGAAAAATGTATTCATTGCGGAAAATGTATCAGCGATTGCATGGGTAAGGCTCTAAAATTTAATCAAAATAGAATCCCCGAACTCGATGAGAGTAAATGTATAAAATGTCAGCATTGTTTAGCAATTTGTCCTACAGGTGCACTGTCAATATGCGGGAAAAGGCCTGAAGAATCCGTAATTCCCGATAACATTCCCAAGGCAGAGCAAATGTTAAATTTGATAAAAAACAGAAGAAGTATAAGACATTATAAAAATGAAAATATAGATAAAGATTTGATGCTTAAACTAAAAGATATGCTAAATTGGGTACCTACAGGGGTAAATAATCATAGACTTGTTTTTTCGTTTATTGATGATGTTGAGGTAATGAACGAGTTTAGAAATTATACAAACGGAAAAATGCTGGAGGCACTAAAAAATCCTGTTTTAAAACATCTGGCAGGTAAATTTGAACGATATAAAAAAGCATTTTTACGGGGAGAGGATATAATATTCAGAGGTGCTCCGCACATGGTTGTTGTATCTGCACCTATTGATTCGCCTTGTGGTGATATTGACCCTGTAATTGCACTTTCTTATTTTGAACTTTATGCAAAAAGTCTTGGTATAGGTACTTGTTGGTGTGGAATTGCTGGTGCTGTGATAAGAATGTTCCCTGAATTGTGTGAAACTCTTGAAATTCCTGAAAATTATAAATTAGGTTATGCTATGCTTTTTGGCATGCCAGATGTAGATTACAAAAGAGCTACCCAGCCTGAAAAATATCAAATGATTTCAGTAAAAAAAGAAATTAAAAGTTCTGATATTTTAGAAAAAACAAAAAGATATTTTTGGAATTTTATAAAATAAATTTCCATAGACTAAAAAAGGTTTTGTGAAATCCACAAAACCTTTTTTTTCGAATTCATTTATTTTTAAATTATACGCAAGCACATTCACTAACTTCAGAATTCATGCTGCAGAAATTGTATCCTGATTCGTTTTGTTCAAAATATCTGCGGCCGTCAATTACCAATTCTTCGCATTGATTTAGAGTTGTTAATGATAAGTTTTTAGCAACTTTTGAATCAACAATTAAAGTATGTACTCTGAAATTTTTTGGCAATTGTTCGATTTTTGTTCCTGAAATATTAAATACATTTGTTCTGATATCAGTATTTAATTTTTCAACAGATGATTTTTCCATATTTAACCAACCTGTGTAAATATGTTCAGGTAATTTTTTAATTTTTGTGCCTGCCATGTTAACGCGATCAGCATCAATCGGTGTAGCAAAGTTTTTAATTTCAGCACCGGCCAAGTTTAATTCATTGCTTACCCAGCCGATAGTTAGTTTGTCAATTACACATTTTGAAAGGTTAAGACTACCTTCAATGTTTCCAAGTTCTAAGTGTTTAATAGTGCAGCCTGAAAGATCTAAATCTCCACCGTTATAGCTGCTTAAAATTTGTTCGTAATCTCTTTTCATTTATAAGCCTCCTTGTTAAGTAAGTATTTTCAATATAAATTAATTTTTTTTTTCTAACATCATCTATCTAATGGTTTTTTATTTTTTTTGGACTTACTTTATTAATTTATCATTAAAATTTTTAATTGAAAAAAAATTTAAAAAAATTAATAATTTTAATGAAATTTTTTTTAAATTTTATGCCACAAATACTTGTTCTGAATATATTTTAAATGTTAAAATTTTTTTCATGAATTTATGTTAACTATTTTTATTTTTTCAAATTTTATGTATAATAATTGTTAAATATCGTTTTCAAATTTTGCAAATTAATTTATTTATCTAAGCAGGGAATAGCAAAAATATTGTGTGTATTATTTAATTAAAAAAAAACAGGGTGTTTATGAGAGTTTCTGTATCAAAAATTAATAGCAACAGTAACATTTATTTTCAAAACAGATTTTTTAACAGAGTAAATAATGATAATCCGGAATATCAATATGAATATGAACGTAATTTTGATTATAAAAAAACTGCTGCATACAGTGCAAGTGTAATAGCTGCAGGTTTAGGAATTGTTTATATTACAAAAAACCTTAATGTTTCAAAGTATTCCAAGACTCTTGCAAATTCTTTGCAAACTGCAATAAATACAAAAGTAAAACCGCAGGATTTTTCAAGTGTGATTAACGGAGAGGAACTTTTAAGATTTTTGCCAAAGTTTAAAAATGAAAATTATATAGCAACTTCTCAAAATATTAATAATGGAATTTTCAAAATTGATTTACGCAGTCGCTCAAATTATACTGACGGTAAGGGTTATGTAAAAAATATTCTTGAAGATGCTGCTGAATATGCAGATATTTTATACAAAAAAACAAAACAAAAATTCATTTTTTCATTCACAGATCAAAGTACACTCGAAAGTACAAAAGAAGCATTAGAAGTTATAGCATCTAATCCTGAAATGTATAAAAATCTTAATTTTGTACCTGCTGTTGAGATAAGTTTTGCTCATAAATCGCCAAAATCGAATAACCCATGTGAAGTTTCTGAGTTATTAGTTTATGGTATAAATCCTTTTTCTGATAACTTGAATAAATTTATCAATAATATGAAAACTAAAAGAACAAAAATGATAAATGATTTGATAAATGAAGCTTCTGAAAAATTTTCATCAATAAAATTTTCTTTTAATGAATTTAATGAATTTTATGATTATGAAAAATTTGGGAATATGATGAACATACATTGGCGTGTAAATCATTACTTACAAACAAAACAAGCTGTTAATATCTTGGCAGAAAGAACAAATCAAGATACAAATACTTTGTACAAATCAATTATGGAGCATAATAAAGGAGCTTCTTTAGGGCAACTTCATCAATATGGAAAAATTCCCTATGACATAAGTGAAAACCAAGAATTAAATAATATATTCAGAAAATATTCACCCCATATTGAAAACGATAAAATTGTAGCTGCTAGTGAAAACACTTTTGAAGAAGTTATAGAAGCGTTAAAAAATGAGCCGAATATTACTATATCATTAGCAAATCCTTTATATTTTGCAGAGCGAGTGGAAAACCCATATAAAGAAATAAAATATTTAGTCGAAAACTCTAACGGACTTTTAAAATCAATTGAAAATTATTACCAAGGCTATGACAATCCTAATGGAAACAGTATAGAAAATTTGCAAAAAATATCTCAAAAATTAAATCTGTTCAATACAGGCGGTCGTAATAACAGAGAAAATAAATTTTTCTAAATTACATTTTATTGAGGTAAAACATAACATTTTTAATCCATAAATCAGCAACTGATTTTTCACAATATTTTCCTGATTTTCCTATTTTTTCAATACTGTTATAATTATCGCTTAATCTTTCGTTTATGATTTGTGCCATTTTTTCAATACAATCATCAACATTTTGGAATTTAGCGTGACCTTTGCTAAGCATAATTCCACCGATATTATTTTTTTTCAAAGCAGCAAAAGATGTTCCTCTGCCGGATTCTTGCATTGCAATAGCAATTAGCACTGTAGGATTTACGTTATATTTTTCTCCTATTTTTATAAAAGTATCAGCTTTTTTGTAAAAAGGATTATAATCTTTTTTACCGTTTTTCTTTGGTATTAAATTTTCAATAAAATAATCAAGTTGTTCTGCTGTACCATTATAAGATTCTCTCAGACATTCAGAATTTTTTTTGAATTTATTTTTGGGGAGAAAATCAAATGAGCCAAAAGGCGGAAATATATTTTCATTTTTAGTTTTTTGCATAAATGGCATAAAATTAGTTACATTTTTTGATTGAAAAATATCATTTGAAGCCAAAAGAGCTTTATTCAAGTTTTGTGAATGTCCGGAAAAAGCTCCAAAAGATTCAGCAAAAATCATTGTTGTCGGAATAATTTTTTTCAAAGTCGTTTCTTTCACTTTTTCTTTCACAACTTTTTGGGGTAAATATTTTTTTATAAATTTTTTACTTTGTACTAATCTTGCATTATTAATTCTAAAAGGCATAACGAACTTCCTTTAATTTTGGGGCATATATATTTTGTAAAAAATTGGTAAATTTTTCAAGGGTTTATTTAATATTTTTTAATAATTATTCCAAATACTTTCTTGTCATAATCACTTGACCATTTTCATCATAGCCGTTTTCTTTGACCCAATGGGCAATTAATTTGCCGTTTGGTGCAAAAATATAAGTTTCAGCTTTTGAAACTCTTAATCCCATATTGACTAATTTCCCTTCCACATCATACTTATAAGATTTGTAAGGGTATTCAATGCCGTCCTTAATTTCATAATGAGTTAAATCGCCATTTGGGGCATAGTAAAATACATGCAATTTATCGTTATGATACATTACAGCATAAGAATTATCAGAAAACATAGCAAGCGTTCTGTCTTTTAATTCAACAGAACCCTTCAAAAGTGCGGAGATATTTTCGTTATAATTTTCATCTTTTAGATATATTGAAACAAATTTTTCATCAGGCTTTTGTGGTCTTGAGTTTATTAATTCAGAACGTGCAGAATCAGTTGTATATTCAACTTCTCCTGTTAAAAGCATCTCCGCTTGTGCTGGTAAAATTAAAGCTGTAAAAATAAATAAAATTAATAAAAATCTCATACAAAGTATAATAATTATGCTTTATTATTTTGTCAATATTATTTTTTCACCGCAAAATTTTTATACAATTCTTCACGTTTTTTGATAACTGTCGGATTTGCTAAATATTCATCATATTTATTTCTCATATTGATGTAACCGTAAGGTGATACTTCAATAATTCTATCAGCAACAGTTTGAATTAAGCGATAATCTTGAGAGGTAAAAAGTACAGTTCCAGGATAATCAATCAATGCATTATTCAAAGCTGTGATAGCTTCCAAATCCAAATGGTTGGTCGGCTCATCAAAAATCATTACATTTGAAGCCTCTATCATCATTTTTGCAAAAAGGCATCTGACTTTTTCTCCGCCTGATAAAACTTTTACTTTTTTATCAGCATCTTCTCCTGTGAATAGCATTCTACCGAGATATCCTCTCAAATAATTTACATGCTGGTCAAGTGAATATTGTGCAAGCCACTGCATAATTGTCAAATCATTTTCAAAGAAATAATTGTTATCCAGTGGAAAATATGAGCAAGTTGCAGTAACACCCCATTTGTATTCCCCTGAATCAGGAGAAACTTTCCCATTTAAAATTTCAAACAGTGTTGTTGTAATTAATGGATCTTTTGCAATAAATGCAACTTTTTCTCCCTGATACAATTCAAATGACAAACTTTTAATCAACTGTTCACCATCAATTGATTTATTCAAATTTTTGACAGTCAAAACATCACGTCCGGGAGGTTTTGTAAAAGTAAATCTAATTCTCGGATACTGCCTTGAAGAAGGTTTTATTTCCTCTAAAGAGAGTTTATCAAGCATATTTTTTCTTGATGTTGCTTGTTTTGCCTTAGAAGCATTTGCACTAAATCGAGCAATAAACGCCTTCAATTCTTCCATTTTTTCTTCAGTTTTGCGATTTTGTTCCTCTTTTTGTTTTTGAATTAACTGACTCGCTTGGGACCAAAAT
>CASGAK010000003.1 GCA_949299435.1 uncultured bacterium | reverse complement strand
GGATTTAGCTTTGTATGCGGGTTCTCTATTCCAAAATACGACTGATTTTCTACGAAAAATAACGGTCTTTTGAGTTTACCGATATCATGGTAGAATGCCCCTACCCTTGCTAAAATCGGATTTGCCCCGATAGCTTCTGCGGCAGCCTCACAAAGATTTGATACCATAAGACTGTGATGATAAGTCCCGGGGGCTTCTATTTGCAAACGCTTCAACAGGGGCTGATTATGATCAGCAAGTTCTGCAAGTCCGTAAGGAGTAATTATTTGAAAGGCACTCTCTAATAATGGTAAAGTTCCTAGTGCAATCATTGCACTTATAATACCGTTTAATAATATAAATGCACTGTTTTTTATAATTAACACATTACTTACATCTATCAAACATTTTTCCAGCATATATATACTGAATAAAATAGCCAAGCCAGATATAGAGATTGCAAACCCTGCTTTTATTAAGTCAAATCGTCTTGAATATCTTATTCTGGAAATTGTAATCATAGATACAAGTCCTAATAAAATAAAGGTTGTAAAAAATTGGATATCATATTGCATGCCTATTGTCATAACAGCAATTAACACAGTCATTGCAACAAATGCAATTCTTGAATTCGTAAATATAGCCAAAATAAATATATACGCAGGTATAGGCAGAACATAAGGAGAAAATCCCGTTGGCAATACAACTGCAATTATAGCCAACAAAAACGATAACATTGACGTAATCATCATATATCGCGGTTCCAAAAACGGCTTTTCAAAGTATCGCATATAGCTTAAAAATATTATTGTACCGATAAATACAAGTACATATATCGCCAAAAGCCCTTGCCAGTTAAGTTCATATACATTATATCCAGCCTGTCTTAGAGCATCTCGCTTTAGTCTGGTCACAGGCTCACCTTCGAAAACTATCTTTTCGCCTTTGTGAATAGTTATTTCATAAGGTTTAACTGAATTTTCCGCATTTTTTCTTGCAATTTCCGTTGCAAATTCATCTACAACTAAATTTGGTACTATTACCTGTTCAAGTAAACCTTTTATTACGGATATTTGACGCTTTGATACATTCGTCACTATATTGTTGGTAACTATTGTATCTATATTATTTTTTTCATAGTCTTTTTCTGTGATTCCTTGTCTTAATACATTAGATAAAGTTAAATTAGCTTTATCAAAGACCTCATGCAAAGAGGCATCATCGGATTTTAACAAAAATTCTATTACAAAATCTTTCCGCTCTTTATTTGAAATATCAAAAAGTATTGAAAGCTCCTCTTTTTTTACACTTTCTTCCACTTCCTTTTTACGGATTTGCATTATTGAGTTTTGAAGCATTTCAAGATTATTTTTTATAAAATCGTCTTCCGCTGGAGTAAGCACATAATCAACTTTTTGAGCAACTTCTTTTTTATGCTGCTCTGTTCGTTTTACATCTATAACCGTAAGTGTTTTTTGAGCAATTACATCTTTTTTACTTATACCGTTTTCAATTATGCTTTGAAAAAAGAAATTCTGAGATGATATTATCGCTGTTATTATCAAAGTAAAAACTAAAAATGCTAATACTTTTAATGTCTGTGTAGCGGTTATAAATTCTTTTATATTTAACCAAAAACCTCTATTATTCATTTATTTATATCCCTCATAATCTTTAATTATTTTATTACTTCGAAATTATTTTTCAAGTCTGTAGACTGACTATTAAAAAATTTTCTTTTATTATATAATTTTCTTGTCTAAATGACAATTTTTACAGTACATTTTAATCATTGTATTTATCAATTGGTTTTGTATCTTTTAAAATTCATACTGATTTTATATTTACAAATAACAGTCAAAAACAATAAATATAGTTTTGTTTGTACTTAAAACAGTTTGTTAATAAAACTTAATAAATACAAAAAAAATAGCAATTTTTATTATGTTCAAACCTATATATATATAGAAGGTTTCATTGTTTGGTGAAGTGATGAAAGTAGAAAGTGTAAAATTTGGAATTAACAATCAGGCTGCTAAAAGGCAGAGAGTGGCTTATAAACCCAATTTCACAGCACTAACCACCCCTAAGGTTGATGTTAATTTAAAAGATGAAATTAAGAACTTCATGCCTCCGATAATTAAAGGTATGAAACGTGTAACCGATAACATGGGTGAGGTTCAGAACATAATAATCAACGCTCTCGGTACAGGTTTAGTAGCACCTATTTTTATCAAGTGGAATCCATTATCCAAAACAGATGAGGATACAAGAACTTATTCAGCATGGCGTCAGCCTGTATCTGCAATTATAGCAGTCGCAACTCAGGTAGGTTTCACAATTCCTTTTAACAGAATGGTAGACAGGCTCGCTAATAACGGATACTATGATGAATTGTACAACAAAACACTTTTTCAAGATAAAACTTATATAGAAAAAGCCATAAAAAAACAATACCCTTATATCTCTAAAAATGAGCTTGATAGAATGGTAAAAACTCAAATGGCAAAACAACAAGAAAATTTAATCAATATGATTAAAAACGATAATATTGTCATGGGTAGAGATACAGGTGAAACATTTAAAATGTCAGATGCAGTGTATAGAAATCTTCAAAATGAAGTATTACAGACAAAACTTAATGATGCCAATTCTGAATTAAATAAATGTTTAAATATTACAATTCCTAAAAAAATCAAACGTGCTGAATACTATAGAACCCATACAGACGAAGCTAAAAATATTTTTACAGATATTAAAAATAAACTTGATGCAACTGATGCTCCTAAAAATATAAAGAAATTAGTGAAACAACTAAAAAAAGAACATAAAAATAAAGACCCTGAATTACTTGCTATTTTTGATGACATTCTAGCAAGACGAGGGAATAATCCTGAAGACCTAAAAATCGCAATGCAGGCAAAATTAAATGGTATTCTAAGAGATATCGACTTTTATACAGCAGGGAAAAATCCACCAAAAACTGCGGAAGATCTCGCAGAATTTATAAAAAATTGGGAAACTAACTATAGAATCACCCCAATCAAATCAGAAATCAGTGTACTCGAAAAAATGCAGGAAATGGTCAACCAAAAACAATCTATGACAGCCATTGAAACTTATTTGAAAAACCAAGTTGATAGTACTCCAACTCATAGATTAACTAAATTCAAATTTTCAAAAGAAATTTCAAATCTATTACAAGACCAAGTAAAAAACAACATAAAAGCCCATAAACAACTCACAGGATTAAGAGTTTCACTTTTAATTTTACCGTTGAGTTGCTGGTTATTGAACTGGACATATCCTAAATTTATGGACGCAGTATTCCCAAATCTTTCAAATAAAAAACACCCTAATGAAATCAAAGATTTGGTAAACAAAGCCAATAACAAAACGGAGGTAAAATCATGAGTATGATATCTCCCGTAGGAAACAAAATAAAATCCATAAACAGATGGTTTTCCAGATTACCTTATGTCCAAAACACTGTATGTAAAAAATTCCAGGACACAAGAGCTAATTCAGCATGGATTGCAGGATTAGGGGTTACATCAATTGTTCTAAAAGATGGGTTTGGTTGTTACCTTTATGTAAATCAAAGTTTAAATAACAAAGAAATTCCTGAAGATAAAAGAAAATTCGTTGCAGCTCTTGACTTAGCTAATGGCGGATTGATGATTTTATTACAAATTTTAATGACTTATACAATATCTAAAAAAGTATTTCAGGAAAAAATGTTTAATAAACTGTTTGGCAAGAAATTTAACAGACAGGCATCAAAGAGTATGCAGGCTATTATGGAATCCAAAGAGCATTTGGCAGGAAAAGTCAAAGGTAATCAGGAATTTCACAAAGCATTTGCAAACTACAAAGATTCAGCAATCACAGCTTTGGGTACTTTAACAACATTAATTGCTGCAACTACTGTCGGTAAAAGAATTTTAACTCCATTTATTGCAACCCCGCTCGCTGATAAAACAAAAGAGTGGATGTGCAGAAATGATAAACCCGCAAAAATTCACAAAGACACCAAAAACACTTACGATACTCATACTTCTGCCAGCGAAAAGGCTGAACAACAAGCTGCTGCGAATAAATTAAATATTGTTAAATAATCTTATTAACAGGTGTTTTAGGTAAATCTCCACTGAATATATCCCTCATTTGGCTTGCGACATCTTCTGCTACTTTAGTTTGTGCTTCTATTGTGCTTGCTCCAAGGTGTGGAACTATAATTATGCGATCAGAGCAATTATATAAAGGACTACTTGTTATATCAGGTTCTGATACAAATACATCTAATGCTGCACCTATAATATGACCGTCTAGTACTGCAGCTTTCAAGGCGGATTCGTTTATAATTCCTCCTCGTGCACAGTTTATTATTCGTGCACCTTTTTTAATTTTATAAATATTATTTTCATCTATTAAATTTATTGTATCTTTATTCTTGGGCACATGGACGGTCAAATAATCTAATACCGGTAATAAAGCCTCCAATGTATCATATTTTTTATAACCTAATTCGGCAATTTTATCAGCATCAGCAAACGGATCATAGACATATATATTCATACCAAGGACTTTTGCAATTTCTGCAACTCTTGAGCCGATTTTTCCAAAACCAACAATTCCAAGAGTTTTTCCACTGACTTCATTACCAATAAACTGATTTCTTTCAAATACTCCACCTTTTAAATGTTCATAAGCCTGAGGAATATTGCGTGATAGAGCTAATAACATGGCAATAGTGTGTTCTGCAGTTGCTTCCGTATTACCATTAGGTGAGTTTATTACCCAAACACCCTTTGCTGTTGCAGCTGGGACATCTATATTATCAACTCCGACACCCGCTCTTGCTATGACTTTTAATTTTTTTGCACATTCAAGTATTTCTTTATCTATATGAGTATGATTTCTCAAAATTATTCCGTCAAAGTCCGCAATAATTTTACTTAATTCTTCTGCTGAGGGCGTATTCATTATAACAGTATCTATATTGGCTTCGGTCAAAATATGCTCTGCGATTTCATTTACTTTATCTACTATTAATACTTTCATTTATAAACTCCTTAAAAACTCTACTAAAAAAGGTGCTTTCGCACCTTTTCACAAAATCTAGAATGGTTTTGTCTGATTTAACTTCATTCGTAAATCTCTGAAACGTGCGATATCTTCCTGTGTCTTGCCCGAATCTTTAAACACAGCTTGAGTCGATGGGTGTACCATCAGCACATAGTCCATATGAATTTCAAGGAAATTATACTTTCTTGGTGACTGGTTTGAATTTCTTGGATATATTTCAGCGTTCGTAACTGCCAAAAAACGTCTTTCCTTATCATTCAACAAATCAGTAAGCTCACGATTAGTATTAGTATATTTTGAAACATGAACTATACCTTTAATATCATGATCCACTGTTAATATGCTCACTTCTATTGGTACTGTGTCTATATTTTTTGCCATCTTCTGCCCTTCTGTTCTATATTAAACTATAAATTCCGTACACTTTGAAATTATAATATATTTTGAAAATATTGTCTATATGTTAAATTTTATCAATATGCTTACTCATTCTTGACCCATAGGCTTCATGAACATCTACTATTGAAATAAACGCTTTAGGGTCAAATTCTTTTACAACTTCTTTCAACTTTGCAAGCTCTAATCTGGATACAACACAGTAAATAATTGTCTTTTCGGTTTTAGAATACCCGCCAATACCTTTTAAATAAGTTACACTTATCTCAAATCTGTCAATTAATTCTTGTCCGATTTCATATGCCTTATCGCTTATTACCTCAACTGATTTAGATGAATTAAGCCCTTCAAGAACAATATCAATCACACGATATGCAATAAAATAGGTCAGCACAGAATACATTGCTTTATTCCAACCGAAAACCAGCCCCGCCCCAAAATATATAAAAACATTGAAGCCCATAATAATTTCACCAACTGAAAATCCGAATTTTTTAGATAGTACAAGCGACATAATTTCTGTTCCATCTAAAGAACCTTCATTTTTAAGTACAATACCCACTCCAGTACCTAAAATAATTCCTCCAAACACAGTTGCCAAAAGCAAATCATCTGTTATATGGTGTGCTTGAAAAATATTAATACCGATTGCAAGCATTGCTACAGCATACAAAGTTTGAAATACAAAATATTTACCCATCTTGGTAAATGCAAGTAAAATAAACGGAATATTAATTACAAAAATCAACAATCCAAGATTATACTTGGTAATATAGCTTAATATCATTGAAATACCAACAATTCCGCCATCAATAATATTATTAGGGACTAAAAAACACTCCAAAGCAAAAGCTGCAACAAAAGCACCTAAA
Organism: uncultured bacterium; assembly: GCA_949299435.1. Taxonomy (GTDB): domain Bacteria; phylum Cyanobacteriota; class Vampirovibrionia; order Gastranaerophilales; family Gastranaerophilaceae; genus Scatenecus. The sequence goes on along the minus strand of CASGAK010000003.1, from coordinate 29,549 downwards.
GTAAGAAAAAATAACTTGTTAATTATAAATAAAATTTTTTCTTTAAACGACATTTTTTTTTCAGGCATTTTGTATCTACTTTCTTTTACTATTTATCAGAATCAACTTTCCTAATAGCAAGCAAATTATTGATTTTGAATATTGTTTTCTTTTGCGTATCATTATCGGTATTTTTATAACCAAGAATTTTTTCCAAATCTTGTTTTAAAGACACTAAATCTTCATATTTTTTCAAAGTTCCATCAAGAGCAACAGACACATCACCGGTTTCTTCAGAGACCACAAGACAAGCTGCATCGCTGGTTTCTGTCATACCGATAGCAGCTCTGTGACGAGTACCGTATTTCCAGCTTAATTTAGGATCCTCAGTCAACGGTAACAGAACACCTGCTGAAATAATTTTACTGCCGTTAATTACAACAGCTCCGTCATGAAGCGGTGTATTCGGGTGAAAAATCGTCAACAACAGCTCTGTAGATAAATCAGCATTAAGTTTAGTCCCGACATCATAATATGTATTACTCAAATCACTTTGGAATACAATTAATGCACCAGTATGTGTTTTTGATAAAAATTTTACTGCCTCTATTAGCTCTTTTATCACATCAATTTGTTCATCTTTATGTGTATTTTTACTGCCGAAAATTTTTGTAATAAAATCTACCTGCCCCAAGTATCCCAAAAACCTTCTTAATTCAGGCTGGAAGATAACAATCAAGCTCAAAGATACAAGCATTACTATTGATTTTAAGAACACACCTAGAATTTTCAAATCAAATCTGACAAGCACTTCTGAAAATATCCATAAAAAAACGAGTACAAAAGCACCTTTTACGAATTTTTCAGACTGAGTATTTTTGATAAACTTCGTATAAAACACCCACAAAATACTTGCAATCACAAGAATTTCCAGGACATTGGTCCCGCTAAAAGACAAGTCCATCATTCCAATCTGCATTTGAAGATATTTAAGGAATTCATCAAACATTACTTTAACCTATCCGGAATTACATCATGAGAAATCAAATCCTCTAGTGTCTCTCTACTTATTATAATATCAGATTTTGAATTATTTACAAGAACCATTTGAGATTTTTGAACTCTGTTATAATTAGACGCCATTGAATAATTATAAGCACCTGTATTATAAACGCACAAAATATCACCTTCAGCAGGTTCAGGAAGTTCAATATCTTTTATAAGAATATCTCCGCTTTCGCAAAAACGGCCTGCAATTGTTACAGTTTGTAAAGAATCATTCTCTTTAAAATTCGCAATTTCTGCACTATACTGAGCTTGATACATAGAAGGTCTGGGGTTATCAGCCATACCACCGTCAATTGCGATATATTTTTTTCCATGCGGTACTTGTTTAGAGCTGCCTATCGTATATAAAGTAACTCCTGCTGTAGAAATTATACTTCTTCCTGGCTCTATAAACAACGCTGGAGGCTCAATTCCGTATTTTTTAACGCTTTCATTCAAACTGTCTATAATCACGTCCGCTATTTCATAAGTTGAGGGAGGACAATCTTTTTCGGTATATTTTACCCCTAAGCCCCCGCCTATATTGATTTCATCTAACTTCAGTCCATACTTTTCGTCTAATCGTGCAATTTCTTTTATCAAAATTTCAATTTCATCATGATATACTTTGGTTTCAAAAATTTGTGATCCTATATGAGCGTGCAGTCCATGTAATTTCAGATTTGAATATGAATTGATTATAAGCTCAACCGCCTCATCAATTTGTGTCAGGTCAAATCCGAATTTAGAATCTAAATGACCGGTTTGAATATACTCATGAGTATGACATTCAATTCCCGGAGTAACACGAAGTAAAATATCAACTGTTTTTTTATAAGATTTCGCTAACTCATTTAACAAATCCAACTCAAAAAAGTTATCCACAGAAATTCTTCCGACACCAAGTTCTAAAGCAAGCGTTAATTCTTCCAACGACTTATTATTACCATTGAAAAGAACCTTTTTCATATCAACCCCTGCTTTGTATACAGTATAAATTTCACCTGCAGATACGACATCAAAACCGAATCCCTCTTGTTTTAAAATAACTGATGTTGCAAGTGTAGATAATGATTTTGATGCAAACATCATATTTACCTTTTCATATCTTGAAAAAGCGACTTTATAATCAGCACAAACACTCCTTAATGTAGCCTCATCTATCACATACAAAGGTGTTCCATATTGCTCTGTCAATTCGACGAGATCACACCCGCCTATCTCTAAATTTCCGCTATCACCTTTTTTTAATGTTATCGGTTTCAGTAATTGATTTGTGCTCTCTTTCATAATTTAACCTCTTTGTATACTACTTATACAAGGAGTTTAACATGGAGAAAAACTTTTTTAAACCTGAATTTTAATTATTTTTTATATCCTGCAAGCTCATCTAATGATACCTCAAACACTTCAGCCAATCGTATAAAATACATTAGACTTATATTATCTTTACCGCTTTCCATACGATTGATATGTTCTCGGCTGCTGTCCACCAACTCGGCAAGTTTCTCTTGGGACAACCCCTTTTGCAATCTATATTTTCTTATTCTGTTACGAATTTTAACTTCATATTTTTTTAAATCTTGCATAAATCTGATTATATGTTTATAATTATGATTAATCTGTGATTAATTAATCACATACATGCCTATTAAATCTTGCTCAGCAGTTGAATTAAGGAGGATAGAAATGAAAAAAGGTTTTACTATGGCAGAAGTACTTATTACTCTTGGAATTATCGCAATAGTCGCTGCTATGACACTACCTAATGTTATGCAAGGTTATAGAAAAAAGGAAACAGCAGCTAAACTAAAAAAAGCTGTCAGTATGCTTAATCAAGCAATACTACTGTCTTCAGTTAAAAATGATACACCTGACCAATGGGGTATAGAAAACGGGGAAAGAAATACTTTTAAGAACTATATTGCACCTTATATGGAAGTCAGTTATGAATGCCCAACTGCTATAGAAGATAACTCAAAAGATCCTTGCTGCAACAAAATATACAGTTATAAAAACGATACTTCTAAAAATTTATTTCTGCCTAAATACATTTTAAAAAATGGGATAGCGATTATATTTAACAACGGAGCCACAATAAATAAATCTCAAAGAAGAGGCACCTTTTACGTATTTCTTGAAACAGGAGCAAACAAATATATTTGGGGCAAAAATGTCTTTACATTCAACCTGATTGTCGAAGATAATAAAAAATATTTCGTAACAAGTACAATGGATTATCGGGAGAAAAAGAGCTTTTGTCAAAATCATTTAAGTCGTGACGGATTAATTGATATCTGCGAAAACGGAGCAAAAGCAACTACCGGACAGGCACAAGGGTACTCTCAGGCAATCACATGCGGTGCTATGATCGAATGCAACGGCTGGGAAATTCCTGAGGATTATCCGATTAAATTATAAAAATTGATATAAACAACCCCACACTTATCAGAAAAGAAAACAATGCCATTAATTTGGCTGAGCCTTTCAAAATTGATAAATACAACCCGTCACGCTCATAATAAGCTGATGAATTATAATCTTTTAATGATTTATACAAAATCAACACAAAAGGCAGGGACAAAAAACCAAGATTACATAAATATTTTTTGGTAAATAAAGAAAAAAGCAAAAGGAAAATATACCCTAAAGAATAAATTATCCATATACCAAGCATAGCTTTATTTTTACTGCCAATTTTTTGTACCAATGTCATTTTCCCTGCGAATCTATCACTTTCAAAATCCAAAATAGTATGGTTATACATAACCCCGACCGTAAACATAACAATAGCAAGAGAAAGTATAAAGACTTCAAAAGAAAAATTCTCTGTCATAGTAAAATACATTCCCTCAAAAAGTAGCGGTCCAAACGCTATACCTACAGCGATTTCACTCAATCCCAGTCTTGAAAATTTAGGATAACCCAACACAATCAAGGCACCTAAAAATGCTAAAATCAACACCTGCAAGTCCGTCATCAAAAACAGGATAAAACCACATAGCAACGCTATTAGACAATAAGCAATAATAACCGTTAATAAATCATTTGTCGTAGCCAAATTAGCTTTCAAATAATCACATTTAACCTTCGGGGCAAATTCACTAAATCTCGGATCCATACAAAGTTTTTTGTAATCATCGTAGTCATCATAGAGATTAGTCGCCATATGAGCAAAAAGAATACCGACACAGGCAATTAGACCGTTTATAACATCACCGTTTTGAGAAAGGGCATACAAAAAACAAACTAGACAGGAAAACACCGTCATATCCGATGAATACCATCTGGAATTTCTGATTACAGTAATGACACCGCTTTTAGATATCAATTTAATAAGCCTCCAAGCCCTTTAACAGCTTCATAACTTGCACCACCCTCAAGAATTTCTTCAGCAGAAAGTCCAAACAAAGTTATTAAAGCATACACATCATTATCCCCTTTTTTAAGTTTTTCAACAACCAACTGAACAGCCTCTAATCTGGTTAATTTAGCAAACTGATCATTTATCCCAAGGTGTAAACTTCTTTTTTTAGCCTTTCCCATATAATAAAACTCTCCCCGCTAAATTCCAACTCCAAGCGACAGCAGTGCTGCACCTATCATACCGGAATAATTTCCTGCAGTTGCTTTTCTGACTTTTGTATAGGTGGTCACTATTTCTTTATTTAATTCATTTTCAATATATTCAGTATCGACAAATTCCGCCATAGATCCTGAAAGGACAATCATACAGGTATCAAAAATATTTGCAAGCCCTATACAACCTGCAAGAATATCATCTTGCCACTTTAAAAAGGCTTTCACATATTTATCTTCAGAAGCAGCTTGCAGGATTTCTGTTTTTAATATTCCAATTGATTTTTCAGGGTGAGCTAACACGGCATTAACCTCATTAATGACGTCATATGTTGTCACATTTGGATTGCCGATAATTTCAATAGCAGTTTTTTTAAGCCCAGTACCTGATGCATATGCCTCAAAGCAATCGTAAGCACCACATGTACACAGACGTCTTTTATCAGGGTACATTTTAAAATGCATTTCACCGGCTGCACCGTTTTTGCCTTTCAAAAGTTTGTTATTTACAATAATTCCCCCGCCAACTCCCGTTCCAAGAGTCAACATTATACTGTCTGCACAATTTTTTGAAGCTCCGATTATATGCTCTGCCCAAGCGGCTGCATTTGCATCATTTTCTACAAAAACTCTTTTTTTACTCAAACTTTGGAAATCTAAATTTGAATAGCCTTCTGCTATATTCCCGGTCGAGCCTATAACTCCTGTATTCTCATTATTTACAGCCCCGGCTGTTGCTATAGCAATCACATCTGCATCGTTTTCATATTTTTTTATTATTTCACTTAAAACTTTTTTTATTTCTTCAAAAGTTTTAGGCGTAGAACGTTTTTCGACTTCACTTTTAATTTCACCAAGTTCATTGACAATGGTGTTATAAATTTTTGTACCGCCAATATCAATTGCTAAAGCCTTTAACATATAATCCTCTTATTTTTTTCTCTGTACAAAACGTTTTGTAATTAACTGCGGACGAGTAATAGCAGACCCGATTACGACACAATGTGCACCTAATTCGAACGCTTTATCTACTTCTTCTGGCTCCCATATCCTGCCTTCTAATACAATAGGTACATTTGTTTTTTCAACCAGCTCTTTTAATAATTCAAAATCAGGTCCGTCATTTTTCAAAGGTGACTCCAATGTATACCCTGAAAGAGTTGTCGATAAAATATTAGCCCCCATTTCTGCTGCTTTTATCCCTTCTTCCACAGTAGAAATATCTGCCATTGAAACTCTTTTATTTATTTTTATATATTTAATAATTTCTTCTAATGTGGCACCGTTGGGACGTTTTCTTTGGGTTCCATCAAAGGCAATTATATCAGCACCTGCATTGACTAAAGATATTACGTCCTTTAATTCAGGGGTTATATAAACTATTTCCTGCCAATTAGGAGGGATTACTTCAGGCTTTGTAATTCCGATTACTGGGATATCAAAAAGTCTTTTTGCATTTACAACATCTCTGACTCCCGCAACTCGAAGTCCGCCTGCTCCACCTTTAACAACTGATTTCATCATCGCAACCATGCATTTTTCCAAATACAAAGGCTCTGAAGGCATTGCTTGTACCGATACTATTACTTTGTTTTTTAATCTTTCTATCATACTCTTATGATACAACAAAAAATTATTTTTTGATGTATACTTAAATAAAAAAGTTATCAGGAGAAAGTTTTATGAAAAAATCTACCGTTAAATATCCATACCTTACAAATGAAGTTGAAATATATGAACGCGAAAACGGTCATAAAATAGTTTTAGCTCACAAAGAGGGGGATTTAGTAAATGTCAGTTCTTGGGTGAAAACAGGATCTATAAACGAAGATGATAAAATTAACGGGATTTCACATTTTCTGGAACATCTGATGTTCAAAGGCACACATAAACATAAAGCCGGAGAATTTGACAAAATTCTTGAAGCTAAAGGTGCTATTGTAAACGCTGCTACCTGGAAAGATTACACTTTTTATTATGTAACTTTGCCTAAGGGAGAAAATAATTCCAATTTAGATTTAGCAATAGAACTGCATGCTGATATGATGCTTGATCCGATATTACCTGAAGAAGAAATCGGACCTGCATTTGATTTAAATGATCAAAATGTTAAAGAAAAAAGAGAACGTCATGTCGTAATCGAAGAAATAAGAATGCGAAAAGATCAGCCTTGGACCAAAGTATATAACACTTGCAATTTCAACATGTACACCTCACACCCTTATAAACGAGATGTAATAGGCACTCCAGAGATAATTTCTCAAGTTACTCGTGATGATATAATGAATTATTATCAGACATTCTACTCTCCTGAGAATATCACAACAATAATTGTAGGTGATTTTGATAAAAATGAAATTTTGAAAAAAGTTGAAAAAGAATTTGATTTCAAAGGCAGAGCTAATGCTCCTAAAAAAAATAATGAAATTGACAAGCCTGTAAAATCTACAAAATATTTTGAGCAAAAAGCTCATGTAAATACGTCTTATGCAATTTTTGGCTGGCTAGGTCCAAGAGCTTGTGATATCAAATCAACAATTGAATTGGATCTAATAAGTATTATTCTAGGCGACAGTACAAGTTCCAGAATGTATCAGAATTTGATTGAAAAACGTACAGATGCTCTGTTCAATATGGTAAGTGCAGAACATTATCAATTTAAAGACGGAGATAATTTCTTTATTCAAGCCAATTTCAGACCCGATAAAAAAGACTTGGCTCTTGAGTTAATAAAAAAAGAATTAAAAGAATTAACAGAAATAAGAATTACCGAAGACGAGCTCAACAAAGCGAAAAAGCGGATAAAAACACGTTTTGCATATTCTGCTGAAACGGTATCTGAAATCGGAGAAACGATCGGGTATTATATGACCGTATGCGAAGATTTAAAACTCGTTGAACAATATTTAGAGGATTTAGACAGTATTACAATTGACGATTTGAACGCAACAATCAAAAAATACCTTGATATAAATAATTGTGTTATTTCAGTATTAGATCCTGAGGAAGTATAGCCTATGATTTTAGCTTCGCCAGATGAAATTGCAGAATTAGAAAAGGTACATCAAAAGTGTCTTAAATGTGAAAAATGTCCACTTTGCAAGACAAGAACAAATACTGTATTTTCTGGAGGAGTTCCAAATCATAAAATGATGCTTATTGGTGAAGCTCCTGGATTTTATGAAGATCAAAAAGGAGAACCTTTTGTCGGCAAAGCCGGTCAGCTTTTAGATAAAATATTAGCCTCTGTCGGATTTTCAAGAAAAGAGCACCTATATATCTGTAACACTCTAAAATGCCGACCGCCTGAAAATCGTGATCCGCTTCCAGAAGAAAAAGAGGCTTGCAAAGAATATTTAGATGCTCAAATAGAAATTTTGAAGCCGAAAATTATTCTTCTTTGCGGACGCGTAGCTGTAAATTCTATGCTTGGAACAACACAAGGAATTACCAAAATCAGAGGGAAATGGTATGAAGGTCCGAATTTTTCTAAAATGATGCCTATTTATCACCCGTCATATCTTTTAAGAAATGATTCTAGAGAAAAAGGAAGTCCTAAGTGGCAAATGTGGCAAGATATTCAAGAAATAAAACGTGTATATGATCAAATGGATTAGACATTCTCTCTAGGATCAATTATAAAATCCATTAAATAAGGTCTATCATTTTTTAACGCTATATCAAATACGGATTTAAGGTCACAAGAGTTATCAACCTTTATACCATCTATACCATAGCTTTTGGCAAGCTGTACAAAATCAGGATTAGATATTGCAGTCGCATAATATCGCTCATTACATTGCTCTTGTTGCAACTGTCGCACCATACCAAGATATCCGTTATTCATTATCATAATTTTTATCGGTAAATTATACTCTTTACATACCGCAAGCTCTGAAAGGCTCATCTGAAAAGAACCGTCCCCGCTAAAGAGTATAATTGGACTTTTGTTTGATGCAATAGATGCCCCTATTGCTGCTGGAAGCCCAAACCCCATTGTTCCAAATCCACCCGATGTGATAAGCGTTTCAGGTAAATTAAATTGAAAATTATTGATTAATGCTATTTGATGTTGTCCTACATCGGTTGTTATTTTTATTGACAAATCCTTTATATATTCTGAAAGTTCTTTTATTATTTTTTTCATTGTAAGACTTTCACTAAGTAAAGGAGCATTTTGTGTATTTTTTTCAACTTCAAAAGAGCTGAGGGGCACAGAATATTTTGTATTTTTTATAAAAGCCGTCATTTCATTTAAAAAATATTTTATATCGCAACTACAATTGTAATCCACATTGATATTTTGCGATATTTCCTCTGAATTAATATCCACAAGAATTATTGTTTTATGATTAAATTTATCAAATTCAAAGGCATTTAAAATTCTGTCATTCAAACGTGAGCCCAATATTATTAACAAATCAGCAGAGATTAATTTTTTATTTGCTGCTATATCTCCATAAGTGCCAATCATGCCCGAATATAGGCTATTATTCTGCGGAAAAGTGCCAATTCCCATCATCGTAGAAACTATAGGGATATTTAACATTGTAGAAAATGTAAATAATTCTTTAAAGGCTTTTGCATGAACGACACCTCCTCCTGAAATTATCAAAGGTGCTTTGGAAGATTTTATAAGTTCAAAAACTTTTTGGGTATCAATATTGTCATACGTTATCTTATTATCTTCAGGCAGACTCAAATTTCTATATTCTGTATGCGAATCCAGTATATCTTTTGGAATTTCAATTACTACAGGTCCTTTTTTACCGCTTGTAGCAAGTAAATATGCCTGCAAAATCGAGTGTTCTATATCTTCAGCAGTTTCAATTTTTAATACTGCCTTTGCACAGTGCTTAACCATTTCTGTAAAGTTTATTTCTTGGAATGCTCCTTTTCCTTTAGCGGAAGTAGCGACCTGTCCTGAAATTATTATAAGCGGGTAGCCGTCTAAATAAGCATTTGCAATACCGGTAATTGTATTTGTAGCACCTGGACCTGCTGTTACAAGTACAACTCCGCATTTCCCGCTTACTCTGGAGTAAGCCTCTGCAGCATGCACTGCCGATTGTTCATGTCTTAAAAGGTAGTGATTTATTCTATCTTGTTGATAAAGTTCATCATACAATGAGAGTACTGAGCTTCCTGGATAGCCGAATATTGTATCAATCCCTAACCTTTGAAATGTTTTTACTATTAATTTTGATACTGATATTATCTTTTTATCCGTTAATTGCATTTTACCATTTCTTTCAATGCAATTCTACCACAGGGATACTTTTTTTACCATAAAAAAGGCAGAGAAATTATTCTTCTCTACCTTTTAATTATAAAAATCTACATTTATTAATCTGCTGAGAAAAGTTCTTTTAGTAATGATTTTTTCTTTTCTACTTTTTGTTTATGCTCTTTGGCTTTCTTTTCTCTTGCAGCTTGTCTTTCTGCAGCTTTTTTCTTTGCCTCAGCTTGTTTTGCTTTTTGTTTTGCAATTTTTTCTTGTTGTTTTTTCTTTCTTGCTTCTGCCTTAGCTGCTGCAGATTGTTCTTTTTGTGTAATTTTTGAAGTTTTGCTGTTAATCCAATCTGAAATCGGTGTATCTGAAGCATACACTGCTGTTGAACTCAACATAACCATTGCCATCAATGCTACTAAAGTTTTTTTCATTAATCTAACTCCTTTCCTACTCTGTAATTAATTCTTTCCAAAGCTCTTTTTTACGTTCTATTTTTTGTTGCCTTTCTTTTGCGGCTTCATCATTTTGCTGTTTTAATTTTTCAACTGATTCATTAAACTCATCAACTCGCTGCTCCATCTCTTGTTGACGTTCTGACTGTTGAGTTTCTATTGCTTCCATTTTTTTAATCATTTCCATATTATAATTTTGTTTTGCTTTATCAATGGATTTATTCAATTCTTCCACTTTTTGATTCATTTCTTTATTTTTTGCTTCTTGGTAATTTTGTATTGCTTCTACTTGCTTTCTCATTTGCTCTTGACGTTGCTGATTTATGTCTTCAATAGATTTATTTAACTCCTCAACTCTTTCATTAATTTCCTGCTTATCCTGTTCTTGTTTTTGTTGAATTTCATTCATTTTTTTCTGCAAATCAGCATCACGCTGCTCCCGTTTTTTTAAATATTCATCGTAATTTTGCTTTTGAATACTATTAAAATTTCTTTCAGCGTCCATAATTTTTTGAGTATGTTTTTGTAATATTTTTCCTGAATAAGTATCAGCATCTTCTGCATTGACCGATACTCCAAATGAAAATGCTAATATCATTGATAACACTAAAAGTTTTTTCATATAAAACATTCTCCTTTCTTTAATAAAAAGATTATACTAGATTAAATCATATTTAGCAATTATTTTATTAATTCCGTCTTTTGCAATATTAAATATTTCAATCATTTTTTCTGATTCATAGGGTGCACCCTCGGCTGTTGTTTGGAATTCAATAATTTTACCACTTTTAGTCAAAACTATATTTGCATCAACTTGAGCATGCGAATCTTCTTGATAATTCAAATCCAGTAACACTTCACCATTAACTATTCCTGCAGAAATTGCAGCTACAGGCTCAATTATCGGATTTTCTTTTAATATACCATTTTCAAGAAGTTTTTTCACAGCTTCACATAATGCCAAATACCCCCCGCAGATACTTGCCGTACGAGTTCCACCATCAGCTTGAATAACATCAGCATCTATCGTTATAGTTAAATCGGGAATTTTAGTTAAATCTAAACAAGCTCTTAGGCTCCTTCCGATAAGTCGTTGAATTTCTTGAGTTCTGCCAGAAATCTTTGTTCTTTCTCTTTGACATCTCGTACTGGTAGAAGATGGCAAAAGAGAATATTCTGCAGTAAGCCAGCCGCGAGGATCCTCTTTATCCATCCATTTAGGTTTTCCTGACTCGACTGATGCTGTTGTAATTACTTTTGTATCACCAAATTCCACTAATACACTGCCTAATGCATGTTTTGTGTAGTTATTTGTAAATTTAATTTCTCTTAATTCGTTATTTTTTCTTTCTTCTCTCATCTAATACCGCCTTTTTATTCGTAATCCCACATATATATTTGACCGCAATACCTGCATACAGCATGTTCATTCATAAAACGTAAATCAGGAATAAAAGTGTAGCCATCTACAGATATTTCAATTTCATTTTTTGCGTTATATTTTTGCGAAAAACGTCTTTCACCTTGGTAATCGGGTGAAAACATCAATTCGAATTTATCTATTGATTTACAGTTTTTACATATAAACATAACTATAAAACCTGTTTTATATATTAATTATCTTTTTCTTTTGCCCGTTTTAATATTTCTGGATCCAATTTTTTACGGCTGTTTTTTGTAACTTTTGCAGGCACACCATCTCGATCTGACAAATTCTTATACCACATTGTCCAGATAATACTTCTCAATGGTAATGTAAATCCTACCACTAAGAAAAATATTATCTGCTGAATTATAGACCTTGATATATCCAAAGGTGTAATTTGTGGAGCACCTGAGATTGCAAGTATTGAATTTATACCATCTACGGGAATCATTGAGGCAAAGCCTTCAAATAAACCAAGCAGAAAATCTGTAATTTTCAAAGCATCAAATATCACAGAAATTCCAAGTTCAATAAAATAATAGGTCAGGGCAAACAAAACAGTCATTATTGCTAAAGTTTTAGCAAAGTTACCCTTCACCAGCATTAAACTGCGTTTAAAACACCCTGAGGGTGTGACTTCTTCTTCAAAGGTAAAAACTTGAAATATTAACACAAAATATACAAAAAATATGATACCGAGTAGCCAGAAAAACGGGATTACAGAAACCATACAAAACAGGCTGAATATAAGCCATAAAATTATGAATGAAAAACATCTTCTTGTAACAACTGCATTATAAGCAGGAAAGTCATAAATTTTTCCAGTAGACATTGCAGCGTCTGTCATTGAATTTATTGCTCCGTATGCTACTAAATAATCCCAAAATGCTTTCATCCACAATATCAATCCCGGTAACGTAATCAGCAGCATACAACTGAGCATTGGAATTGGGCTATTTAACATTGGAATTTCTCTTGTCAAATAATCCAAATTATTTATATATAAATACGTTGTACCAAAAACCCAAAACAATCCTAACAACTGTCCAAACACAGGAAAAAGCATATATAAAAAATACTGCGGAAAATGTACACAGTACAATTTTAACCCCTCAAATAATACACCCAGTGCAGTTCCACTTAACTTATTTTTAGTCATATTTTCTCCCTTGTTGTATAATAATTCTAGTACAAATATAATTGCAAAAACAATGATAGATTACAAAGAATTAATTAAAACATTTACAGAAGATGATTTTACCCAAAAACGTATAAATCTTCACATACACACAATCCACTCCGATGGTGAAGCTGATTTTGATGAAATAATATCCCAAGCTGAGCAATTAAACTACAAATATATTGCAATCACAGATCACAATACAATGAGCGGATATGAAAACTCTAAAAACGCTGAAATTCTTATCCCCGGTGTAGAATTTGATGTTTGGTGCGGATATGTCTTTATGCACCTTTTAGGATATGGTGTGGACAAAAATAATCCTATGCTTAAAAAATTCTTTGCAAAATCTAAGCAAGAAACCGAGTGGGATATTATAAGACTTTTTTCAAAACGAAATATCAAAGAGCTTATTAAAGCTATTCATAATGCCGGTGGTATTGCTGTACTTGCACACCCCGCCTGCTGCTGGTGCATTTCTATGGACAGGTTTGTAAAAAAACTTATAAGCTACGGACTTGACGGGATTGAAGTTTATTATCCATACCCGAGGTTTCGTGGAATTTTAAAATTTCACAATGAAACCTCCATTAAAAAAATTGCACTGAAATATAACCTTATCATGACTGGCGGGACTGATTTGCATAAAAAAAATCTATAATCAAAGAGTTTAATAAGTTTTTATTTAAAAACAAGTTCGCGTATTTATAGCAGACTTGTTATATATTTTTAATCTAAAAGCCAAGACTGATAGTAACAAGGCGGGTGTTTGCAAAAAGAAGATGTAAGGGTTAAAATATCCCTTGTATAATAGGGTATTACTTTTTTGTAGTCGTGATAATTACTAGCTCTATTATTATCTTCATCAGCAAAAGTAAAAATCCATCTGTCCTTTCCAAATTGATTAGGGTTTGCAAATCCGTTTGTATCCACTACAAATATATTTTCTATAGCAGAATAAGAGCACCAGCTTTGACCACTTATATCTATAAAACAAAGCGAATCATTGTCAGCTGGATTACCATTCTCCATATCAATACCATCAGACGCATTACCTGATTGACATGATCCTCCACATAAAGTATCGCCTTTTTTCCAGCAACGATATATGTCTGTTTTACCACAATCCAATGATACTTTAAATTTTGATTTTAAAATATTAAATTCTTCTTCTGTAGATGCCCCTTCATATTGTGTAATCCTGGTAAATTGCTGATCTACAAGAGCTTCTTGGAATGCTCGAGATAATTCTGAATACACTTTTTTATATGCTGTCTTAAATTGCTTTTCCTGATATTTACCGATTAACGTCGGAATTGTCATAGCTGCAACTACTCCGATTATACCTAAGGTTATCAGCACTTCTGCAAGTGTAAAGGCTTTCTGTTTCATAAATTCCTCCTATTTTTGCTAGTGGTACTAGTTGTATTAATTGCTAGTATAGCTAACAATTTTTGAATGGACAAGGAATATTTACAAAAATTTGCAAAAAATCTAAAACGCATCAGAAAGCAAAAAGGTATGACTCAGGACGATCTTGCCGTATCTGAACAAATTTCACGTTCGATGATTAGTTTAATCGAAATAGCCAAAACAGACCTTACAGTATCAAAGGTTAAAATTATTGCTGATACCTTAAAAGTTCACCCGAAAGAATTATTCGACTTTGACTAACTTTATACCTGAGCTTGAGATTTTAAATAGGTATCTATAAAAATATCAATATCGCCGTCCATTACACTGTCTACGTTGCCTACTTCACAATTTGTACGATGATCTTTTACCATTTTATAGGGGTGGAATACGTATGAGCGAATTTGAGAGCCAAAGTTTATGTCAACATTTTCACCTTTTAGTTCCGCTAATTTTTTTTCATGCTCTGCTTGTCTTATCGCTAGAAGTTTTGAGGCTAAAATTTGCATGGCATTTTCTTTATTTTGCAATTGAGAGCGTTCCTGCTGACATTTAACGACAATACCTGTTGGTTTATGCAAAATACGAACTGCTGTTTCTACTTTATTTACATTTTGTCCGCCGGCTCCGCCTGAACGCATTGTATCTATTTCCAACTCTTCTGGGGGAATTGTTATTGTTTTTTCAAAATCTTCAATTATAGGAGATACTTCAACTGAAGCAAAACTTGTTTGGCGTTTACCGTTAGCATTAAACGGTGATATGCGAACCAGACGATGTACGCCTTTTTCTGCTTTTGCATAGCCAAATGCATATTTCCCTGAAATTTTTATTGTTGCAGACTTAATACCGGCTTCTTCTCCGTCAAGTTTATCCAGTAAATCTACTTGCCAATTTTTATTTTCAGCCCATCGCATATACATTCGCAACAAAAGACTTGCCCAATCTTGAGCATCGGTGCCTCCTGCTCCTGCATTTATTGTCATTATCGCATCTGCTTCATCGTATTCTCCGCTTAGCATAAGGCGGATTTCAAATTTATCTATCTCTTTTATAAGGTTTTGTACTGAGGTATAACTTTCTGATATCAGCTCTGAATCTGACATTTCTAATGCAACCTCTGCATCTTCTATTATTCCGTTCCATTTGGTTAAAAGTGATAAATTTTCTTTTATCTCCTTAATTTCAGCTCCCAATTTTGATACACGATGATTATCTGTCCAAATATCAGGACTTTGCATTTCTTTTTCAAGCGTAGCTAATTTTGCCTCCAAGCCAGCAGGGTCAAAGACACTCCTTTATTTTTTCTATACGAGGTTTTATATTATTTATCGATTGTTTTAATTCGGTTTCCATAAAACTATTATACTATAAACAGAGTATGTATTTAATATTTTAAACTGGTATACTATAACAGTTTATTATTATTTTAATAAGAGGTGAAAAAGATGAGTGGTGGCGGATTTATTGAAGGATTAAGAAAATGCTACAAAGGGAAAAATCTGCCAAAAAAACATGTATTTTTATATATTTTAGCATTTTTAATGACTCTTTATCAATATTCAAATAAAGAAGGGCTGAATCAAGCTATATTACCGTTTTTATGTTTTCTTTATATAGTTTCTGCAGTTTTATTTTTATTATATTTTACACATTTTTTACATAACGCAATTAAATTTGCTATCTGGAAAGACACGAGAACTGACCTTAATAGAGTTAATGCTATGGATATAATGCCTGAAGTTAATGCTGATTTATTCAGTCATTTCGGTGCGATATCAACATTTTACATAGTTTGGGGAATTATAACTTTTGTATTAGTTTATCTTATGTGGATATTTTGCAAAATTCCATTATTAGGATTGTTTATATTTACGCCAATAAGTTTAATTGTTTTTTTATGCTATTTAATCAGTATAAATTATATTATTTCCGGATTCGCAAAAAACTACAAGACCAGTGGAAATTGTTCACCATTTTTGATATTATCATTAGTTCCTAAAGTTTTTACTTCTACCTTTATTTTGGGACTTAAATATATTGTATTTGAAATTTGTTGCAAAATACTACAAGTCGGAATACTTATTGTACTGGGTATACCTATATACAAGATAGCACCACAAAACGCTTTTTTAATTTCTGCAGCTATCGCAGCTGCCATATATATAGAAATGGTGTCTATTCTGATTTTTTACTATGCAATTGCAGGAATTTACTATAGAAAAGTTGAGTTAGAACGAGAAATTTAAGAAAAGGAGAGTTTCATGGCTGGTGGATTTTTAGAAGGCTTTAAAAAAATTTATACGGGAAAAAACATTTTTGCTAAGCATATGTACTTGGTATTGCTTTCTTTGTTGATTTCATTACCTTGCAGTATTGCTACTTTAAATAATGAATATTCCGGCTCACAATCTGATATTTACAGGTATATTTATGTTGAATATCCGCTTTTGGGTATTTTATGTACTATTATCAGTTTGGCTATTGGTATTTATATAATCCATTTCATGCACAATTCACTTAAATATTTGGTATGGAAAGATAATCAAACCGATGAGGAAAAAGTTAATGCTCTTGATATTATGCCTGAAATCAACTTAAAAATGTTTAAACATTTTTGGAAATGGATTGGGTTCGGAATAGTTTGGGGAATATATATTATTCTTTTTGTAATTTTAGCTTTACTTTCCTGTTTTATTCCCGGATTCCACATTCCCGGAATAGTTTTATTGTTGGCTATTATGGTATCAATATATTTCAGCATACCTTTTATATTAATGTCTTTTGCTAAAAATTATACTGCTAAAGGTAACTTCTCTCCTTTATTGTTATTTACGTATTTACCCAAAATATTTTTGCCAAGTATTGTTCTATATTTAAAATATATAGGAATTATTATTCTGTTTTGCATTTTAGGTTTTACCACATTTTTTATAATATTTTTTATAATCGGTATAATTGCAGGACTTAGCGGTATGGATTTTATGTCCATAAAAGATCTTTTAAACAATGTTACAACTATTACAATGATGACAACTATAATGATGTATTTTAATTTAATTATAAGTTTAGCTTTTTACTATGCGGTAGCTTGTATTTATCACAATAAATTCGATATTAACAGTCCCGAGCAAATTGATTGTGAAAAATAGATAAGAATATTCTCAATAAAAAAAAAGAGGCTTGTTAAAAAGCCTCTTTTTTAATCTATGATTTTTATCCTTCCATCATCTTTAATTTCAACAGGAGTCTGGTCTTTTTTGAAGTGGTCTTTAACACATTTTGTAAAATCAAAATCAAATATTTTTTCAGCCCAATCAATTTTATTCAACATTGAAAGGTTATCTTTTCCCATTGCATAATAATCGTTTATTACAGTTCTGTATATTTTATCTTCTCTAGGATTTTCGATATCTATTTTTGTTTCTTTCCCTTCCTTATCTATGAAATATAAATCTGAAATTTCACCTTTTTTATTTATGTTATATTTTAAGCCTGATGTATGCAAGATACCCGGTTTATTATTAAGATTTACCAAAGATTTAGCGGTTGCTTTCAGAGCATCAACAATCTCTCTTTCTGTATAAGGTGTTATTGTAAGATTATTTTTAAAAGGTGACATATCTTCGAGTACTCTTGTATCAAGAGCACCGCTTTCAAAATATCCTCTTACATTTGCCGCACTAAGCAATGCTATATCTGCATCCAATTCTTCTTTCATACAATCCACAATGAATTGAGCATGAGGATTTGGATCTATCAAATCATTTGTAATTGGAGGTGGTGCTGATTTTACAAATCCCACAACTTCAGGTTTACCAAGAATCTTTTCAAATACATATCTTAAAGGTGCATTTCGTTTAAACCCGCGAGTGGAGGTAACGTTATTTTGAACTTTTTTTATTATACCGTTTTCATCAAACTCAAGATTTAAGACCCCGAAATATTTTCCATCACGCCCAGCTTGTGTAATTATAACGGGTTCGCCTTTTTTATTGTATAGAAGGTTTTCTCCCTCTTTTATATCTAAAACTAAATTATGAGAATGTCCACCCAAAATTACATCAATACCTTCTGTAGACTCCGCTATTTTACGGTCATATCCATATCCCAAATGAGATAATAAAATAATTTTATTTATACCCTGGTTTCGCAATTTATCAACTTCTTGTTGAATATCTCTTGCAGTTGAAGATATGTCATGGATTTCGTTTTGGGCAAATAATTTACTATACTTTAGCCTTGATATCAAATCAGTCGGAGAAGTACCTATGATTCCGTATTTGTGTCCGTTAATTTCTTGGATATAAGATTTTTCAACTTTTTTGTATAACGGGTATTGTGGTGGAATATCAATATTACAAGCAAGCATTTTAAATTTCATATCAGGAATCATTTTCCCGATACTCTTTGGCATATCATACTCATGATTTCCCATAGCAGATGCCATTATATGTAGAGCATTTTCACCGGCAATAGCCACTTTGTTTACTTTTTCTATCTCGCCCAGTAAGATATCCCCTGATGAAAACTTTAATTTATCAGTAGGCTCAGACGGTTTAAAATTATCAAAAGCATTTGATGCTGTCATCGTCCGTTCTAAATTTATTGATTTACCATGGAAGTCATTTATATAAAAAATACTTGTCCTAATCGGCTGCGACTTATTATGCTGTCGAGCTTCCTTAGCTTTAAGAACAGTTTGTGATATTAAATTTGTACTGTAAGAATTTACGGGCGTTATCATTTTTAAATTTCCCGAATGGTATAACAGCCGTAAAAAAATATTTTTGCTATTTTATTCTTTTATTATTTACAAAAATTTATCATTCAAAACTCATTGTCTGTAAAGTCCAATATTTTTGCAATTTTTCAATTAATTTTTCCCCGCTGCCTGCGACTTCTAAAAGAATTATTCCACAATCTGAACAAAATTGACCGTCCGTAGGGTGCAGCCCTATTCTTGTTCGGATTTCACAACCATGTTCTGTTATTATCTTTTGAAATTCAATCGCTTTTTCTATTCGATTCTCTAAATTTATTCCTATAATTGTTGTTTTCATAAAACTCTCCTTTTTGTAAAGAATTTTATTTTTAACACAAAAAAAATAACACCCCTAATGGGGTATTATTATTGTGCAGACATGCTGCTTGGTGATAACAAATAAACTAACAATTTTTCTCTATGAAAAATCAATGTTATCAGTGGCTTGAAGCTGTTTTTTCTTTAAATTATGCATCACTGCATCGACTAGTAACTCATAAGATTTTGAATTTTCGATATTCGGAAATTCCTCTTTAAGTTGTTCTCTGACCATTGCTTCCAGCCTTAGTTCGTCAGAATTACTTTTTAACTCATCTACTCCTGAAATCATTTTTATATAATCAGCAGATGATTTATCATTATTATTGGCAAACATCAACCAGCGTAATTTCGGAGATATTCCGTTTTTAAAATTTCTAACTATCTTTAAATTTTTAAGCCTATTAAGCATTTTGATGTTACCTCTAACTTTGCTACACTTATTTTTTTACTTACTTTACTTTATTGTACCATTATAAAATATCCTAAAAAAAATAATTTACTTTTTTTAGCTGTTTATTTACAAAAGTTTATAATCTACTGAAATCGCAGATATAATCATACTTTTGTTTTAATAAGGCAAGTAATGCCAGTCGATTTTGTTTAATTTTTTCATCTTTATCCATGACAAGTACATCATTGAAGAATTTTTCAACAGATGGATTAATTTCTTCAAGCTGTTTTAAGTACAAGCTGTAATCATCTTTTGCATTTACCGTATTAATTTGTTCTAGTAACATATTCTCAGCAGGCAGATTAAACAAGTTTTTATTAACTTGAACTAACACAGGCTCTTTCAAAAGTCTTGCAACGCGGTTAGCACTTTCAAGCAATTGCGGGCAATTTAAATTTGAAATAACTTTAACTCTCTCAATATAATCAACCATATTAACAAGCGGATTTTTATTAACAGCACAGGCCTCCAAAACATTTTTCGGATATTTATCGCTCAAATAAATGATTAATCTTTGAACTATAAATTCGTTAATTTCATCGCCGACTTTACCTGATACACGACCTACACAATCATTAGCAGCTTTTTTAAATTTATCTACAAAAGAGCCCCCATCAAACTGTACAGGCAAATTCAATAACGTTTCATCTATCAATTTTGTCAAATCTATATTTAAATTATCTGCCAAAATTGTTCTAATAATACCTAACGCTGCACGTCTAACGCCTAGCGGATCTGAAGATCCTGTAGGCTTTTTACCTTCTGCAAATACTGCTGCTATAGTATCAATTTTATCTGCGATACCTACAATTTGACCTTCAATAGTCTTTGCCGTTTCACTTTCTGCATTCAGCGGGAAATAATGCTCTTTAATACCTTCGGATACTGAATCAATCTCTCCTGACACTCTAGCATAATCAGCTCCGATAAAACCTTGAAGTTCAGTAAATTCAAATACAAGATTAGTCGTCAAGTCCGCCTTACAAAGTAATGCGACTCTTTCAATAGTTCTTGTATCTTTTATTCCTAATTGATTTGCAATATTTTTTGATAAAGATACAAGCCTTTGTGCTTTGTCATACATTGATCCCATACCTTTTTGGAAAGTAATACCTTTTAGATCTTCAACATAATCTTCCAAATGCTTTTTAGTATCTTCATTAAAGAAAAATACGGCATCATCAAGTCTTGCTTTAATTACTCTTACGTTACCAGCTTTAATATTTTCAAACTCATCGCCTAAGTAGTTAGTCATCGTAATAAACTTATTAATAAGTTTTCCTTCTTTATAAAGTGCAAAATATCTTTGGTGCACTGCCATAACAGTAACAACTAATTCTTCAGGCAAGCGAAGGTATTCTTCTGAAAAATCACATACTGCAGGCACCGGATATTCCGTAATAAAAGTTACTTCATCTAGCAAATCCTCTGTATAGTAAGGCTCAGCACCAAATTTTGCAGCTTCTTCTTTAGCTTTTTCTACAATTCTTTGTCTGCGTTCATTTTGATCTACAATTACGCAGCAATTTCTCATCAATTCGACATAATCATCAGGATGTCCGATTACAACATTTTGTTGTGCAAATCGATGTCCGCGAGATATATTTGAGCTTTCTTTATCAATTATTTTAATCTTGACTTCCTCTCTATCAAGAATTGATACAATCCACCTTATCGGACGAGAGAATTTTTGATCGTTATCCCCCCATCTCATAAAATGAGATCCTTGCAATTTAAGTACAAGCGAAGGAACATTTTCTTGTAAAAGCTCAATTATTGACTTACCTTTAATCAAAACTTTCGCATACAAATAATCATCTTCTAAATACAAATCTTCAGCTGATACACCGTTCTTATTGGCAAATCCTAATCCGGCCTTTGTCAAATTTCCATCTTCGTCATAGGCAACTTTTTTAACAGGTCCTTTTACGGTTTTTAACTCATCTGGACTTGACTTTTCCAACCCGTCTACAATCACAGCTAACCTTCTTGGTGTCGCATAAACTTTTATGTCACCAAATTTAACTTTATTTTCCGTTAAAAAGTCATTAAATAACTTTTCCAATTGATTTATAGCTGATGGTATAAATCTGTAAGGTAATTCTTCCGTTCCGATTTCCAATAAATATTTACTCATATTTCGCCTTCAAATATATAATTTAACTAACTGATATTGTATTTGCTAAAAAATTAATGTAAAGAATTTCTTGAATAATAAATTTTACAGCTTTTACAAAAATTATTTTTGCCCGAAACAAAGGCTTGAGGTTTAATAATTTTTTGGTATTATTTAGATATAGAAAAATACAGATTTGGAGGAAAAAATGTCAGGACACTCAAAGTGGTCAACAATTAAACGCAAAAAAGCAAAAGTAGACAGTCAAAGAGCTGTTGTATTTCAAAAATATTCAAGAGAATTAATAGTATCAGCGAGATTAGGCGGAGCCGACCCTGCAGGTAATTTCAGATTAAGAACGGCAATTGAGCAAGCAAAAGCAGCTGGACTGCCTAATGATAATATTAAAAGAGCCATCGAAAAAGGAGCTGGCTCAAACGCAGCAGATAACTATGAAGAATTAATTTATGAAGGATATGCTCCAGGGGGTGTGGCTGTCGTAATTGAGGCTATGACCGATAACAGAAATCGTACAGCAGGTGATATAAGAAGTTTCTTTACAAAATATAACGGCAGTTTAGGAGCTACAGGCTGTGTCGGTTGGATGTTCGATCCTAGAGGTGTAATTACTTTTGATGATAGTGTTGATTTTGAAAAACTTTTTGAATCAGCTATAAGCCTTGATGCACTGGATATTACAGAAGAAGACAATGAATATAAGGTACTGACAACCGTCGAAAATTTTCAAAACGTAGTTGAAGGTCTAGAAAAAGAAGGTTTCAAAAGCATCAGAGCAGAGCTTACCAGAATACCGCAAAATACCGTTGAAATTTCAGATGAAAAAACTGCTGAACAAATATTAAAGTTACTTGAAAAAATTGAAGAGCACGATGATGTACAAAATGTTTATGCAAACTTTGACATTTCTGA
Organism: uncultured bacterium; assembly: GCA_949299435.1. Taxonomy (GTDB): domain Bacteria; phylum Cyanobacteriota; class Vampirovibrionia; order Gastranaerophilales; family Gastranaerophilaceae; genus Scatenecus. Next base: position 6,657 of record CASGAK010000003.1, on the reverse strand, counting down.
TGAAATTCTTCAAAAACTTGAGGGCTAATGTTAGAATTATTTGAAAATTTATCAAAATCTCTTGATAATGCTTATAATGAGGAAACTACAATAAGCGTATTAAGAGATTTTTTTATAAAAAACTTCAAAATTACTAATCTGTCAATTTACATATATGACGAAAAACATAAAATTTTAAAAGATTTTGCTAAAGAGTGGTCTAAAATTGACATCAATGATAAAACAGCAGATAAAAAATTGCTTGATTATTTCACTCTTCTTGCTGACACAAAGGTAATAATTTCTAATAACGAATTAAAATATGGACTATACAGACAGAATAAATGCTGGGGATTTTTAAAATTTACGGGTATTACATATGAAAACCTTATCGAATTTTTAAAACTTGCAACATTTATAATTTCTTTAAAAATTCAAAACATACTACTGGCTGAGAGTATGCAAAAGAACATTGACTTTCACGAACTGATAAGGAATATCGCAAAAATTATAGAAACCCAATACGAACTAAACTATATTATACCCCTAATCGGTGAGATGTTAGATAAATTTATGACAAATTGTCTTATATACATATTCGTAAAGAACGAGGGAAAATTTGAACTTTTGTGGCCTGCAAATTGTAACGACAAAAATATAATAAATACAATAAATATACCTTTTGAAAAAGATGAATGCAGAATAATTGCAAACGGAAAAACAGGGATTTTTCCACTGGTAAACGAGAACAAAATTTTAGGCTGTATTGCAGCCAAAAACATGGAATTAGAAGAACTTGATGATACGGATATTAATTATCTAAAGCAACTTGCAAAACAATCTTCCGCTACAATAAACAGAGCAAATGTATATGCTGAAATACTTAAACATGCAACACTTGATGCTTTAACCGGATTTTACAACAGACGGCAATTGGAAGAGCGGATAAAACAGGAAACATCAAAAGCAAAACGTCAAAAAACTCCATTGTGTGCAATCATGATTGATATAGATTTTTTCAAAAGAATTAACGATCTCTATGGTCATGCTGCGGGAGATTTAGTTTTAAAAACGGTATCAAAGACAATGCGTTCTCAATTAAGAGAATATGATATAGCCGGTAGATACGGAGGCGAGGAATTTGCGATATTACTTCCGTTTACAAGAACAGAAGAAGCGATAATGGTCGCTGAAAGACTTCGTCAATCTGTCGAAAATAAAAAAATTGACTTATCAAAAGTTAATCAGCAAATACAAAATAAAATTATTAATGCTACAATAAGTTTGGGTATCTATGAATTTAAAGATTCTAATACCGCTCAGGATTTGCTTAAAAATGCCGACATGGCACTATACAAAGCTAAAGAGACAGGAAGAAATAAGGTAGTAGTGAAAATTGATGAACAACAATACTTATGAAAAAATTTGTAATACACTTGAAGATACTAAAGATTTAGCATACCGTTTTGCTAACCTTACCCAAAACGGTTGTTTTGTAAGTCTTTACGGAGAAATTGGTGCTGGCAAAACAGCCTTTGTAAAATTAGTAGCAGAAGCTCTTGATGTAAAAGAAAAAGTAACAAGTCCAAGTTTTGTAATACTTAACGAATACCATACCGCGAGAATACCTATCTATCATTTTGATTTATACAGATTAGAAAACGAAGGGGTAAAAACAATTCTTGATGAGCTTCGGGAGTACAGCGAGGGGAAAAGACTTACTTTTGTGGAATGGGCAGAGTTTTCTCAAGATGAAATTCCTTTTAATCATATTAAAATTAACGTAAGTTACGAGGATGACGACTCCAGAAAATACTCTTTTGAAGCATTCGGAGATGATAATATAAAAATTACGGAAGGCTTAAAAAATGACGGATAAATATATTCTATGTTTTGATACCTGCTTGGATAAAATGTATATGGTGCTTCAAAAAAACGAAGAAATTCTATCTTCTGAAGTAATTGAAAATCACGATTCAAAGTATCACAGTGCTTTTTTAATTTCGACCTTGGAAAAAACACTTAACCAAAATAACATCAAGCCAAAGGATATCTCTTTAATAGGAATAAATATAGGTCCTGGAAGTTTTACAGGTATAAGAGCCTGTACTACAACCGCAAGAGTAATGGCTCAACAACTTGATATAAAAGCTATAGGAGTATCAAGTCTAGAAATATTAACTAGAGCTTATCAAAAAACAAACCAGACTTCCAAGCCTATCTTAACAGCTCTTGATGCAAGAAAAAACATGGCTTATCTCTATTTTGATAATGAAATAAAAGGTGCAGTTCCGTTAGATAAAGTCAGAGAAATTATTACCACAGGACACTATGAAGTTTTAACCGATGATAAACTCTATCCGATATTAGGCGGGATTTCTTATCAATCATTAAATTTACCTATAGGTGAGACTTTAGCTGAACTTACATTGAAAAAATCAGAAACTGATCAATGCGATTGGAGAAAATTAAAACCACTATACATTCAGCCGCCTCCTATGGGGTAGAATTTTTACTTTTCTTTACAAAATATCAAGTTTTTTATTTATCAGTTTTAATAATCTATGCAGTGTCCAAAAATTAATATATTTTCAAATATTACTAATATAAAAAAAGGCTATAACAGCAATCACAGCTATGTTAATTGGATTCCAAATAATTTGCATACTAAAAATGATGTGTTTGTTAAATCAAATAATAATCCCATAGCCTTTACCGGAATAAAAAACGGTAGTGATCTTAAAAATCTTCTTAACAGACGCAAAATTCATTGTATATACTGTGGTCGTCCAATGCTTAGCAATAGCAAAGTCGATGAATTAAAAAAGAGCGGGATTTTCTCAGCTCCTATAGTCAGCTTTGCTCAAGAAATGCTTAATTATTTGGAATATCTCCACCCTTCTGAAAAAAATGTACTTAAACGAATTACCGTTTTATCCTTTGAATATCCTAATATAACACTTTCAGAAGCAATAAAAAAACTTTATTTCAAAGCAAATAATAAACTTTTGAAAAAACAAATGCCCATTTTGCACGAACTTTACGAATTATCAGATAAACTTCCGCAAAATTTGATAGCCCCTTACCAAAAGCTGATAAAAATCTCCAAATATAGACTTGAAGAAAAAGCATACATACCCGACAATTTTGATAATAATGAATTTGTATATAAAATAAAACGATTAATAAATTCAGTAAAAGATGATTTTATTGCATATAAAATCATAAACCTAACAAAACCACTGTCAAACTCTAATTTTAACAATTCTAACCCAATTGATAAAAAGACCGTAAATGAGATTTTAAGACTTTGTGAAATAAAAGATCCAGAAAACAAACCCTATTCAAAAAACGAACTTCAAATACTTTTACTTAATGAAATAAAAAAATATACAGAAGTAATAAACCGAAAAGATATAACAAGCTTATGTGAAACGGCAATAAAGACAATAAACAGACAGCCTGTCAAGATTAATTTCAGTAACAAATCACTGGAAAGAGCCCTGACGCAAATGACATTGAATATACCCAATAATGCCTTAAAAAACAAAATAAAATATTTATTAAAAAAACTTCCAACCTCAGAAACAAGTACAAGTGCATTTATTGCCAAGCACAGATTTGCTGACTCTGATGCAATAGCCTATGATATTCTACGTCCTTCAATAGTAACTATTGAGCATATAAAACAAAAATCAAAATCTGGTCCTAATGAATTATCAAACTATGCCCTATCATGCGGCCGAGATAACTGGAATCGCTCAGATGAAAACTTATACGAGTTTATAATAGATTTTCCGCCCAAAAACCAACAAAAATACTTTGATGAATTAATCCAAGAAACAAATAGAAGAAATCTTGATAAAAATATTCTGCTGGAAATGGTCAAAAATTTTACAAGAGAAAGCGGAGTAGTAATCAAAACAGACAAACTTAAATAAAATATTAAAAAAAGTAAATTTTTGTTAAAAAAAACTGAATTATGAAAAAAATATGCCGATACCTTAAATGTATAAAAAATATTAAGGTAGAGAAAAATGACGGATACACAATTTTCATTTAACCGACCATACAAACCTTTCGGCATGAACGTAAAGGTACCGGAAATAGGCGAAAAAACTTTACAACAGGCAGGCAACACCCTTAGCAACATAGCTAAAGCACCAGTAGAGCCTCTATTCAAATTTTTAGAAGAAGGTGAACCTGTCTTTAACGGGGATATAAATTACCAAATAAACAAGATTTTTGCAGAAAGCTTCACAATAGGCTCTGCAATGCGTATGGAAGATGAAAAAATGAACGGTATGCCACCGAGCTTTGATATGCATTTTTAAAGTAAAAAAGAAAAGCAATAAAAAACAGTGAAAGGTAGTGTTTTGAATAAATTTAATATATTTTTTAAGTTGACAATAATTTTGACAATTATGGCAATAACTATTTTACCGACAAAAGCAGCAGATATCAAATGGAATAAAAAAACGCTTTTAGTCTGCCTGCCTCCAAATCCAAATTCTGAAATAATGAAAAAAGCATTTAAAACCTGGCAAAGTCAGATAAAAAATAGAGTAACTTTTAATTTTTTAACGGCTAATTCATGTGAAAATGCAGAAATCACAGTAAGCTATTCACCAAACAAAACTAAATCCCTTACAAAATTTTCATACAATGGGGATTATTTTATCAAAGCACATATTGACATAGGCTTTCTAGACAAAAACGGTAAAAAAAGTCCCCCTGATTTACTGTACCTTATAATGCAGCATGAAATAGGGCATGCCATAGGACTTCAGGGACACACTAACACACCCTATAGTATTATGCAACCAACCGTAGAAGAAGGCTATAAAATTACCCAAGATTCAATTAACGAAATTTACAGGATATACAAATGAAAACAAAAGCAATACTGATATTAATTATCTCATTAATACTGACAACACTAAAGACCTACGCTGAAAATGATAATCCGTGGGAAAAAATAGAACGTGGCTGGAGCAGAATGCCTATTAAAGTCTATTTGGACGAAACAGATAAACATACCAACAGAATAAAAGCCGGATTTCAAGAATGGGAAGAAAAAACAGATGGAAAAGTCCGCTTTGCATTTATTTCAAAACCCCACTCTGGCTATGCAAACATAACCGTATATCTGGTTGATACCTTCGCAGACAACACCGCAGGTCTTACTAAAGCAAAAATGGGGGTAAATAACATCTACAAATCCAGCATTGCAATAGGTCTGCATTCCAAATCAGGAAAAGAATTCACACCCGAAGAGTTGGATATCGTAATAAAACATGAAATAGGACATGCACTGGGACTTCCACATTCACAAATTCAAAAAAGCATTATGTACCCTTACATAATCCTCGGACAAGAAATAACAGAACACGATATAAAAAACTTAATGGAATTATATTAACGGAGAGAATATGAAAAAAACATTACTGACACTACTAACATTATTAATTTTATCAACAACAGCCCAAGCCGTAGAAAAAATAGGAAGCTGGCAGAAAATGCCGATAAAAGTCTATATCGAAGATAATCGGAACGCATATCTTATGAAACGAGCTTTTGGCGATTGGGAATCTGATTCAAATAAAACAGTAGAATTTGAATACGTAGACAATGAAAACGAAGCAGATATTTCGGTATTATTTACAGAAAAAGTATCAGATTTTTCCAAACAGGCAGTAGGTCTGACACATAGTCAAGTAGATAACAACAAAAATTACGTAAAGGCAGTAATTGAAATCGCAAAATTTGCAGAAGGAAGTAAAATTAAACTTTCAAACTTAGAACTGACTAAAATTATGCGACATGAAATAGGTCATGCACTGGGATTACCACACACAAATGAACCTTATTCAATAATGAATCCCACAACAGACAAAGTCCTTAAAATAACAAAATATGACATAAAAACCTTGAAAGAAATTTATAAAACAGAATAAAAAATCTCGCCTCTAATAATGCTCATCATCGAAAATTTTAAAATCATACGGGATACGCTTTTCAATATTAAAAAACAATTCTGCTAAAGACCAGCCGAACCCTTCCGAAATTTTTTTAAGCGTAATCAACTGTGCTTCATTTTCACCCCGCTCAATTCTTGTGAGAGTGGACTTTGGAATATCATTTTCATAAGAAAACAACAAAGCACTTTTACCGGTTTTTTCAACCCTTAATTTTCTTAACACTTCCCCAAATGCTTTACAATATATTTTTTCTCTTTCATTCATGTGTAAAGATTTCCACAAATTTTGTAACAAAAATTACCCATATATGGGATTTTAATTTATAATCAACTTATAACTGCCCATATATGGGCAATAAAGAAGGGAAAATTATGGGTAATAAAAAAGCGTTTACAATGGCTGAAGTCCTGATAACACTTGGTATTATCGGAATAGTCGCAGCGATGACACTACCGACTTTGATAGGAAATTATCAAAAAAAACAAACAGCAACACAACTAAAAAAGTTCTATTCAATTATGCAGCAAGCAATAAAACTCTCCGAATTGAAAAATGGGGAGATTAAATATTGGGATCTAGAAATAGGTGGAAATGATCACACGGAAATTTTTGCAGACACCTACATTACTCCATATTTAAAAATTATAAAAAAATATATGCCTGAAGATTTTCCTGAAAACATACATTACACATGTCT
>CASGAK010000002.1 GCA_949299435.1 uncultured bacterium | reverse complement strand
AGGATATATAATTTACCTCTTTCAATAGTAAATTCCATATCTTGAACATCTTTATAGCCAAGTTCAAGTTTTTTAGCAATATCAACGTATTGTTTATACAAATCAGGCATTTCGTGTTCAAGTTCTGCAATCGGTTTTGGAGTTCTGATACCAGCTACAACGTCTTCACCTTGAGCGTTAGTCAAGTATTCGCCATAGAATTTGTTTTCGCCTGTTGCAGGGTTTCTTGTGAATGATACACCTGTTGCACAGTCATCACCCATATTTCCGAACACCATTGTCTGTACGTTTACGGCTGTTCCGAAATTGTGGTCAATTTTGTTCATATTTCTGTATGCAACTGCACGTGGAATATTCCAAGAACGGAATACTGCTTCGATTGCTTCTTGAAGTTGAATATATGGATCTTGCGGGAATTCTTTGCCCGTTACTTCTTTGATTATGTTTTTATATACAGGAATTAAAGATTTCCAGCCGTCAGCTGAAACTTTTGTATCTTCTTTTACTCCTTCGCGTTCTTTAACTTTTTCTACTTCTGATTCGAAATATTTTTGTCTGTCCATATCCCAAGCTACAGAACCAAACATTGTTAAAAATCTGCGGTAGCTGTCATAACAAAATCTTGGGTTGTTAGTCAATTTAATCATTGCTTCAACTGTTTCGTCATTCATACCCAAGTTTAGGATAGTTTCCATCATACCGGGCATTGAAAGTCTTGCTCCTGAACGAACTGAAACTAACAATGGGTTTGTTTTATCTCCGAATTTTTTACCTGTTTGATTTTCTACATCTTTTAGAGCTGCTTTTACTTCTTCCATTAAGCCTTCAGGCATTTTGTTGCCATGATTGATGTAGTCCATACAAGTTTCGGTTGTAATGGTCAGACCAGGAGGAACTGGTAATCCTAAATTTGTCATTTCTGCCAAATTTGCACCTTTTCCGCCAAGTAGGTTTCGCATATCTGCATTACCTTCTCTGAAAAGCCATACGCGTTTTTCGCTCATAATTTTTTCTCCTTAATGTTTAGGTATAATTATTAAAACAAATTTTCTCCATCGTATCATAAACATGAGTGTTAAAGTAGTTGTACTTTTAAAAATGTAACATATTTGTCACCGTATTTTTTTTGTTTTAAAATCTCATAATTTTTAAAGACTACATCTGTGACATGTTCAATGATTACAATATTTTTTGCTATTTTTAAAACAGCTTCAAGACTCATTTCGTAAATTCCTGAAAAATATGGGGGGTCTATGTAAATTACATCAAAACTTTTATTTAATTTTTGAGAAAGTTTTATAGCATCACCTATTTGGAGTTCAGGGCGGGGGGTGAATTTTTTGAAATTGCTTTTTATAACTTGGGCAACTTTTGGGTGTTTCTCAAAAGCTAAAACGTCGGTGAAACCTCTTGAGAGTGCTTCTAAGCCCATAATACCTGAGCCTGCATACATATCCAGAAATGATTTATCTTCAAAGTCAATCATTGATTGCAAAGTATTAAATACGCTCATTCTGACTTTTGATAGAGTCGGACGTGTAATTTTTTCATCTGGTGCTATTATTTTTTGACCTTTAAAAATTCCTGCGGTTATGTTCATACGGGTATTTTACAATGAACAAATTTTGATGTATAATAAAATTTATAAAAAGGGAGTTTTATGACAGAAATCAGTAATAACAAAACAGAGGTGATAGTTGTAGGGGGAGGTCCTGCGGGGATTGCTTGTGCTGTGACTATAGCAAGAGCAGGGCATGAGGTTATTTTAATTGAGCGCGGTAGTTTTGCAGGAAGCAAGAATGTCTTTGGAGGGGCTGTGTATGCTCAGCCTATAAGAGAAATTTTCCCGAATTTTGAAAAAGAAGCTCCGATTGAGCGTTTAAATATTGAGCATAAATATGCAATTTTAGGTAATGAAGATTCTACTGTAATCTCATACCGTCATAAAGATACTGATACTCCAAGTTATTCTGTAATCAGAGGAAAGTTTGACCGCTGGCTTGCGGAGCAGGCTAAAAAAGAGGGAGTAATCGTTGTTGAGGAAACTGTTGTCAGAGAATTGATTATTGAAAATGAGCAAGTCATCGGAGTAAAAACAGAATTAGAGGAATATTATTCTGATATAGTAGTACTTGCTGACGGGGTAAATTCACTTTTGGCTAAACAGATCGGGTTTAGAGATAAAATGGATCCGAAAGATGTTGCTTTGAGTGTTAAAGAAGTGATTAAACTCGACAGTCAAAAAATTAATGAAAGATTTAATTTGTCTGATGATGAGGGCTGTATTTATGAAATTTTCGGAGGTCCAATGCTTGGTATGCTTGGGCTTGGATTTATTTATACAAACAAAGAGTCAATAAGTATAGGGCTTGGAGTAGGGCTTGATGCCTTATGTGATAGGAAAATAAAGCCTTATGAGTTATTAGATGAATTAAAGAAGCACCCGACTATTGCTCCGTTGATTAAAGATGGTGAATTGCTTGAATATTCTGCTCATCTTATTCCTGAGGGCGGGTATAAAAAAATTCCGACACTTTTCGGTGCTGGGGTTATGATTGCGGGCGATGCTGCTATGCTTGTAAATAACCTACATTGGGAAGGTACAAACCTTGCGATGATTAGCGGAAAACTTGCGGGTGAAACTGCAATAAGAGCTTTAGTTAAAGGTGATTTCAGCGAAAAAATGCTATCCAGATATCAAAAAGAGTTAGAAAATTCATTTGTTATTAAGGATTTGAAAACCTATAGAAATTTAATGGACGAGGCTCATCAAAGGGCTGAGTCATTTATGGGATATTACCTTGAGCAGGTAAATGAATTTTTCAAAATGTTTACAACAGTTGATAGTGTTCCCAAACGTCAAAAATATCATAAGTTTATTTTTGACTTTATCAAAAAAAGAAATATAATAGAATTATTCAAAGATGCTTTCAGTGCATTTAAATTATTTTGGAGTATTTTGATAAAATGACAATAGATGATAAATTGTTTACAGTAAAATATAAGCCCGATGAAAGTTCTCATTTAAGACCGGATTTGGAGAAGTGTAAAAGTTGTAAATCAAAGATTTGTACGACAATTTGTCCTGCTAAGGTTTATGAATGGGAAGAAGGAGAGAAAAAACTTACTGTGAATTATGAAAATTGTCTTGAATGTGGTGCTTGCAGAATTGCGTGTGAAAAAAATTGCATTAATTGGGAATATCCTAAAGGCAATAAAGGTGTCACATTCAAAAACGGATAAAGTTGAATTTTATTTAGATAATCAGTTATAAGTAAATATAGGAGACATGGATTATGAAAGAAGAATACAGCAATCAACATCGCAGATGGTACGATAAAGATCCGGTACTTTCTCAGGCAGTAGAAACACTTGAGCACAGTGATGATGAAACTCAAATTAAAATTGCGTTGAATTTAATTAAAATTATTATTGAGCATAATATTGAAGATGAAAAATTTGAGGCCGTTGAAGATATTATAAATGCTGTCGGCTCCGGACTTGAAGATAACAGAAAAGGTCGTTGGTATGATATCGATTCTACTTTGAGGACTGCTATGAATATGTTACAGAATTGCCCGCCTGCTACTCAGCATTTGATAGCAAAAGAAATGGCTAAAATGGTTGTTGATAAAATTAAGACTGATGACAGCGAGTCTGATGAAGATTAATAAAAAGAGCGGTTAAAAGCCGCTCTTTTATTTCTATAATTATTTATAAATTATAGTTTCTCCGTCTTCCGGAATTAAAAGGTTTTTGAGATTTTTTTCTTTTATTAGCTCGTGTAAATCTTTTCTTGTAACTGTTAAATGACTTACTGTATCCATATGGCTTGCTATAATTTTAGATTTTGGTGCTTTATCAGTAAGATTAATTACATCATCTTTATTCATAATTAAACGTTCACCATTGATTACACTTGCACCGCAGGCATTAATAATTATTATATCAGGTGTAAAGTTTTCTATGTTTTTTTCAACTTCATTACACCAAATTGTATCCCCTGCTATGTATAGTGTCTTTTCTTGTGTAGATTTGAAAACAATCCCCATTGATTCATAAGGCATATTCACTTTTTTGCAAATAGGTTCTATTATTTCTCTTCTACCATGTTGACAGTCGGTTTTATATAAATCCATTCCCTTAAATTGATTTCCTTCAGTTGTTAATACCTCAGTATTGGTAAAGCCTTTTGATTTTATGTATTTTTCATCTTCATCGGATTGAATAAAAATTTTAATATTGCGAGGAAGTGAAGTTTCTGCATATTTGTCCCAGTGATCCGGGTGGATATGTGTAATTATTACAGCATCTACATCTGTAATTTTTTTTATATCAAACGGTAATTCCACCCTCGGTTGTCTTATGTGAGAATTTATACCTGCTTCAAATCCTGGCATATATTCTTTTGGACCAAGCCAAGGGTCTATTAAAAATTTTGTATCATTGTATTTTACTATTATTGTTGCATTTCTTACTTGTGTGATTTCCATTTTACCCCCTTTGTTTTATTCTATTTTAAATTAATTCTTTCTATATCGCAAGAATGTACTAATTTGTATAATACTTACTTTTTTGTATAATATATACATAATAGTAAATATTGGAGTCATGATGAATAGAAAAAATAAAACTGAGTATCATTGCCCTTTGGAAGCAACTATGAATATAATTGGAGGTAAATATAAAGGGATAATTATTGGTCATTTGATAAATAAAACTCTAAGATACAGTGAGTTGCAAAAACTAATTTCACAAGCAACTCCTAAAATGCTTATACAACAGTTGAAAGAACTAGAAGCTGATGGAATTATAGTTAGAAAACTTTATCCTGTTGTTCCTCCAAAGACAGAATATTCTCTTTCTGAAAGAGGAAAAACTTTGATTCCTATAATTTTAGAATTAAATAATTGGGGAATTTATTATATAAAAGAAGAAAATCTTTCTTGTACATATTTGGATAACAATTGTAAATAGCTAAAAATAGCGGGCGGAACTTTTAAGTTCCGCCCGTATAAGTTTTTACTGTCTGTTCAATTAATTTTTAAAATAATCGCATATAAGAGTTTTTTTTCGAGGGATTAATCCCTTTATCCGTTTCATAAAACGGTTCTGTTCCAATTCTTCCAGTTGTTTTTTTAGGATAGCTTTTTCCAAAACGACTTTGTTGTAAAGATCCGAACATATAGAACTCTTATCTACATGTGCTTTTAATTTCGACAATTGAACTTCTTTTTCTTTAATGGATTTGATTAGTTCTCTTTTCACTTTTTGAAGACCTCTTGAACTTTACCATATAAGAATAATATCAATTTCAGTTTTTTAAATCGACTTTTTAGTTGATTTAAAATCTATACTGGTAATAAATCATACTCATAGCCTATTTTTAGAGCTTTGATATTCAGAGGAAGTAAATTTTTCCTGTGAGGAGGCAATACTCTGTCAAGAGCTTCAATTAAATGATCCAAAGAAATCATTTTACTTGCTTTAGCAACAATTCCTAAAGCTAAGATATTTGCCATTTTAATATTTCCTAATTCTTCTGCGAGTTTTGTGATAGGAGCAAAAAGATAGTTTATATCTGCTCTTGTTTTTAATTCTTTTACAAGAGTAGAATTAGCAATCATAATTCCGCCTTTTTTAATTTTTTTCATAAATTTATCAAAAGAAGCCTGATTTAATGCAACAATAAAATCTGTATCAATTTTGTTTACAGCACTTACATCATCATCACTTGCTACAACTTCGCAATTAACCGTTCCGCCACGCATTTCAGCACCATAGCTCGGATACCAGGTTACATTTTTACCAGCAAGCATAAATGCTGTAGCAAGAACCTCTCCCGCTAATAAAACGCCTTGCCCGCCAAATCCTGCTATAATAAAGTTTTTTTCCATGTTTTCACCCTCTAGATCAACTATTTTAATTTTGTTGTTAATTATTATACTTTGCTAATTAATATCAGCTGTTATATCTTTGTATACACCAGGTATGAAAGTTTTCATCATTTCATCTCTTACTCGTTCATGTGCTTTTTCAGGTGTCATTTTCCAATTGGTAGGACAAGTAGACAGTATTTCTACAAAACCAAATCCAAGCCCTTTTAACTGAACTTCAAATGCTTTTTTAATTGCAGCTTTAGCTTTTTTTATATTCTGAACTGTATCAAGGGATACTCTGGCTGAAAATGCCGTACCATCACATAGTGCGATATGTTCTGCAATTTTAATCGGGTACCCGTAATATTCAAGATTGCGACCGGTAGGAGAGGTAGTGGTTACTTGTCCAACAAGTGTTGTAGGTCCTAATTGCCCGCCTGTCATACCATAAGTTGTGTTATTAATACAAATAGCACTCAAATTTTCACCCCGTAAAGCGGCATGAAGACTTTCCGCCAAACCAATTGATGCGAAATCCCCATCTCCTTGGTATGTAAATACAAATTTGTCAGGTCTTGCTCGTTTTACACCGGTCGCTTCTGCTAAAGCTCTGCCATGTGGTGCTTCAATAGAATCAATGTTTAAAAAATCATAAGCTGTAACTGAGCAGCCTATTGATGCTGCCAAAATTGCTTTTTCTTTTAAATTCATTTCATCTAAAAGCTCTGCAACTAATCTGACTGCTACACCATGATCACAGCCCGGACAAAATGAATATTTAACATCTTTTCTTAATGAGTCGGGTATTTTAAAAACTTGTGTTGCCATTATATTAATTCCTCAATTTTTGCTAAAATTTCTTCAGGTGCAGGTGGAGCTCCAACCGGTTTATGAATTAGTTCAACTGGGACTTTGCCGTTTACAGCTAATTTTACATCATTTATCATTTGCCCCATGTTAACTTCTACAGTAATAATTTTTTTAACTTTTTCTGCAAGTTCGTTTAATCTTTTGGCAGGGAAAGGATATAATGTAATAGGTCGGAGTATACCTGTTTTTATACCTTTTTCTCTGCACATTTTGACGGCTGTTTTTACATTTCTTGATGTGCTGCCAAAACTTACCAATATTACATCTGCATCATCAGTACCTATTTCTTCCCATTCAGTTTCATTTTCTTCAATTAATTTATATTTTTGATAGAGTTGTTCTAAAAATACACACTGATTTTCAGCAAGCGGAGCGTAAGATCTTATAACTCTGCCGTCACGATTTTTAGCTCCTGTGAGTGCCCAGTTAGAATTGTCAATTTCAGAGTATGGGTATTCTTTAAACTCTACAGGTTCCATCATTTGACCAAGTAGTCCGTCAGCCAAAAGTACTGTAGGATTTCTGTATTTATGTGCCAAATAAAATGCTTTGTAAGTTAAATCTGCACATTCCTGTACAGTGGAAGGAGCGAGAACTATAAGTTTATAATCACCGTTTCCACCGCCTTTTGTCGCTTGGAAGTAATCACCTTGTGAGGGGTAGATATTTCCCAAGCCAGGACCGCCTCGCATTACACTAATTAAAACAACCGGTAACTGATCAGCTGTTGCATAAGAAAGTCCTTCTTGCATAAGAGCTACAGCACAGCTTGATGATGATGTCATTGCCTTTGCTCCGGTAGAGCATGCACCTATTACCATATTTATTGCAGCTAATTCACTTTCTGCTGATACATAAGCTCTTTTTAGCTCCTGCATTTTACCGCTCATAAACTCCCCGATTTCACTTTGGGGGGTAATAGGATATCCGAAATAGCATTCACAACCGGCATTTATTGCAGCTTGTGCTATAGCATAGTTACCTTTTGTTAAAACTTTTTTATTTGTTAAGCATTGTGTCATAAATATACTATCCTCTATATACTTCTGTTATTGCTAAATCAGGACATCTTGTCGCACACATAGCACAGCCAAGACATTCTTTTTGGGGATCATTAAATTCTACAACTCTATTTCCTAAATTATTTGTTTTATCGCTTACTTTTATCAAATTCTTTGGACATTCTTTAATGCATAGATAGCATGCTTTACATTTATCATTATTAATTACTATATGACCCATTAACACCTCTTTAATACATGTCTAATTTTAATTATAGCACTTAAAATTTAAACGGTACAATTCCAACTTAACAATTGTAATAATAAACGTTAATATTTTTGCCCTCCTATATAAAGTTCTGTTAAAATAGTAAAGTTAGGGATATTGTACTTATTATTAATTAAGGGAAAGCGTAAATGTCACAAATTGAAGTTGAAGAAATTTTAAATTCTATAAAGTCAGAAAACGAATTGCAAAGTGAAATGTTTTCTAAAAAAATGGAGGAGATTAATACAAAATTAGAGTCTATAACTCAAGATGATGGGGGGATAGAACAAATTAAATCAAGTCTGAAAGATTTGGAAGAAAGCCTTGAATCCAGATACAGAAATAATCTTGAAAAGTTTGAGAGTATAAAAGGCTCAATAGAAAATTTAAGTCAAAGTCAAGAATTACTTACAAAAAATTCCGATTTGAAAATTTTATTTGATGTGTTGACAGAAAACGTAAACAACTTTGCAGAGGATATTGCAGAGCAGAAAAACGCAATAGATGACATAGAAAATAAGCTAATTGAACTTCAAAATGACCATTCCCGAAAAGATGAAATTATAGAAAAAGTAGCTATAGTAAAAGAGGGGATCGATGAAGTAAATCGAGGTCTGCAGGCATCTATAATGGAGGTTAATTCAAGTCTTAGAGGTATTACAAAGACTTTGATGACAATGGACGTTACAGACCAGAATGATATTATAAAAAGAGAGTTAGAAAATATATATCTGGCGACGACAGGCATTCTTTCAACTTTAGAAATTGCAGATCAGAAAAATGATGATTTAGCTAAGAATATTTTAGTGAAAGATGATTTAATAAATCTTGCAGGTAAAATTGATAATTCATTTGCCTTGGTTTCTGAAAAAATTCAGGAAATGGACAAAAGTGGAGAAATCATTTCACAAATTCAGCAAAACCGTGAGGAGTTGGTAAGTTTTAATGAAAATATTTCAAAAGGCTTGTCAGATTATCTAAATTCTGTAAGAGATGTATTATCAAATTGTATTGAAGAAATAAGGCAGACTCAGGTAAATACTACGCTTGAAAGTGATAGTGTTGCACGTCAAAAATTCGAAAATTTAGAAAAACTTTCAGAAGATATTAAAAAAATTGATACAACAATTTCTAATCAAAGTGAAAGTTATGTAAAATTAATTAGTGAAAAAGTTAAAGAATTGGGTGTATCAATTGATGATTTTAAATCATATATAGACAAAAGTAACAGTGGAATCGGTGATAAACTTGATTCCAAAATTGGAGCATTAGATGATTTTGTAGTCAAGTTTAAGGAAGTTTTTGAAAATAAATTTGGAGAATTACAGGAAAAAGTAGATGGCAGTATTCAGTTTATAGAATCTTTCGCATCAGACAGTTCTATAAAATTAGGCAATTCTTTGTCTGAGATTGTTGATATGAAAAATGAAATTTCAAGAATCTTAGATAATATGACAGCATTCAATTCGCATCAGGAAGCTAATATCTCAAGATTAGACGGAAAACTCGACGGGGATTTAGTTGATTTGAAAAATGATTTAAATTCATTTTGTACGAGTTTTGAAGCGTTGAAGTATACGCTGGAGCAATCTAATATAGACAATCGGGAGATACTATCAGAAATAGTTGAAAATGCCACAGGGAAAACCAAAGAAATTTTAGATGGGCTGAAAAACAGTAATACGGAAGATGTTAAAAACTTAACTGCTCAAATTGATGCATTAAAAAATCAAATAACCGATTTAAATAATATTTTTACATCTGTATCAGCTCAAAATGTCGGTAATATTCTTCAAAATATGGAAAATTCAATCTCAAGTATAAATTCCTTAAAAGAAGATATTTCTACTTCTCTAGAAAATAATTTTAATGATTTGAAAGATTATATTTCTAGCTCTGATAATGACTCAAAACAAAATATTTCCGAAATAGGGGATAAAATTTTAAATAATACTTCTCAAATTGCAGAAAATATAATAGAAAATTTAAAAACTTCCCAAAACGATTTACGAAATTTAAAATCAGAAATTCCTACAATATTAGAAAATGATTTTCAATTATTAAAAGATAAAATTTCAGCGACAACAACCGAGCTATTCCAAAAAATAGATAATCTTGATGGTAATATTTCAAATACTTCAGCACAAAATTTTGAAAATTTATTGACAAATATCCAATCAAACGGAAATAAAATTTCGGAACTTAATAATGAAATTTCTGTAAATTTAGATAAAGGTATTCAAAATATACAGGAAAAGATAAGTCTTTCAGATATAGAGAACAAAAAATATCTTTCAGAATTGGAGGATAAATTTATAACATCGACTGTACAAAGTGCTGATAATATTGTATCAGGAATTGAGACAATATCAGATAGAATGAATCGTATTGGAATTGATGTGGCAACTGAATTGAATAATAATTCAGAAACTATACGAGAAATATTATCCTCAGCAGGTTCTGAAACCTCTCAAAAAATTGAAGATTACGGTGAAAAATTAATTACAATTACCCACCAGAATGCCGCCAATTTATTGTCAGAACTAAATTCAACATCTTCTAAAATTGACATGTTAGGTGTAGATTTGTCAACAGAAATTGACAATAATTTTGATATGGTTAGGGATTTTATTGAATATTCAAAGAGTGAAAAAATTCAAAATATAAACGAGTTGAATACATTATCAGAAAATATTAAAAAAATTGAGTCTGATTTTTCAGCCAATACTCAACAGTTCAAAGTAGCAATAGATGAGCATTTACTAAGTTTACAGGACTATTTTAACGCATTACAAAACAGTAGAAATTCTAATGAAGATAAAGCTCAATTTGAAAAACTTGCAGAGAAAATGCTATCTGTCGAGACAGCAATGCATGAAGCAGGTGATAATTTTAGTGACAATTTAATGATGCTTCAAAATAAAATTGCTGATTATATAAACTCAGTAGACAATATCTCAGAGCTTACGACTCAAAAATTAGACTTATCCTTAAACGAAATATCTTCAGTAAAATCAGAATTGCAAAATATAATAGAAGATATTTCCAGTACAAAAGATTTAACCGGTGAAAAAATAGAAGAAATTACAAAGTCATTAATTGTAAAATTTGACGATATCGCCTCGAATATAGTAGATATAAAGGGCAATGTATCAAGTGATGTAAATAATTCACTAAAACAAAATACATTGATGATAGAAGAAAAAATCACAGCACTGCAAGAGTTGTTAAATGATAATAACCTCAGAAGTTTTGATACATTGAATGATTTATACGAGAACTTGAACGTAAAGTTAGAGAGTTTAAAGCAAGAAGTCGGATTAATACATACCGATGTCTCTGATGTAATTGCCTCAAAAGCAGATGTTGTATTAGAAGAATTTCTTCCATTGAAAGATTCTATTGAAAACTTTATCAATACGGATTTTGATAAAATAATAGACAGCATAAAATCTCAAATAGAGCTTTCATATTTAAGTTTTTCAGCAGACGTAAATGAAAATCTGAATGAAAATCATGACAGCTACGTCCAGCTGGAAGAAGCATATAAAGTCCTAATTGAAAAATTCTCAAATATAGAAAATATAATAAGCGATTTGACAGAAAATCAAATAGGTATTTTGACGACTGCAATAAAAGAAACAGAGCAGAATTTTTCACAGGGAATGGAAAAAAATGCTTCATTGCTTGATGAATGGAAAGCAGACTTAAAATTACTGGAAAGTAAAATAGAAAATACGACTTCAGACAGCTCCGTAAAAATAGTTTCACAACTTGTCGAATTTATAAAAAATAATTCAGCAGTAAACAAAAAAGATATTCAGGAATATATTTCCCTGTTGATAGAAAGTGGTATCTCAGGAGATGATTTATCTGAACAGCTAACGAATTTAAAACAAGAGCTTCTTCTCGATAATCGTCAGACAAAAGAAAGTATTCAGACAATACAGGAAAATATAGCTTCCCTTAACAGCAAAGTAGATGTCCTTGCGATGTCTGATACTTCTGAAAATATAGAATATCTGATTGATACATTGCAGGAAAAAATTTCAAAACTAACCGAAAAAGATCAAAATAAAGAAATTGAAGAATTGCTGCACACTATGCAGGATAAATTGGATATATTGGTATTCTCAGCAGACGATATAAAATTAGATAATATCCAATCAATATTGCAATCATTGAATGCAAAAGTGGAAGAATTGTCAAAAGGCAATATTATAGAAGAAGATGAAATAATTCAAGCACTTCATGACAAATTAGATCTTTTGGTAACATCTGATGATAGTGAAAGAATGGAGGAAATGGTCCAGGCCCTGCATGATAAAGTAGATGTCCTGGTCACATCAGACGACAATGAAAGAATGGAAGAAATGGTCCAGGCCCTGCATGATAAAGTAGACGTCCTAGTTACATCAGATGATAACGAAAAAATGGAAGAAATGATTCAATCTCTCCATAATAAAATCGATGCCCTAAAATCAGAAAATAAAGACGAAAAATTTGAAGAGCTAACAACTTTAATAAATACAAAAATAAATAATAATCCTGCAAAAGATAATGAAGAGAAAATAGAAAAATTAGTT
>CASGAK010000001.1 GCA_949299435.1 uncultured bacterium | reverse complement strand
TACTCTCATTGTCTGCTCCTATCTTGAATACTTCTTGTATGGTAACTCATGAGATACCAATTTTACATGTGAATCTGAAATTTGTTCTACCTTGAAAATTCTACGTTTTCTTGAGGCAGACTTGTGTTGGAGCAAGTGGCCTATACCTGCTTTTCTTCTGGTAATTTTGCCTGATGCTGTTACTTTGTAACGTTTAGCAGCGGCTCTGTGTGTTTTCATTTTTGGCATTTTCTTCTCCTTTTTAAGTTAAGTAGTCACTAAAAAGTTCCAGGCATACCAAAGCCTTGAAACTTTCGGCATATTCGATTCTATTACAGAAAACTTTTAATTGCAAGTGATTGTAAACTTTAATTATCAAATTTTGTTAAATCACTGACTGTAGTATCAAGCACTCGTGCAAATTCAATTAGTGTATCCAATGACGGTTTTGAGAATGCAACTTCAATTTTACCCATAAAATTTAATGAAATATTCATTTTATCCGCAAGCTGCTGCTGGGTAAGCCCCAGTTCTTTCCTGCGTTTTTTAATGTTTTTCCCTAATTTGTCATAGAAATCGGATTTCATACGTACAACTTATACGTAATTTTTGTCTAAATCTACGTACACTTAGTACGTAGATTTACCATATAAAATAATTCATAATATTAAAAAGAATAGTTTTTGAGGAGTATTTATGAAAAAAGCATTTACTATGGCTGAAGTATTAATAACTTTGGGGATTATAGCAGTAGTCGCAGCAATGACATTGCCTGCTTTGATTCAAAAATATAACATTCAGGTAACTGAAGTCAGATTGAAAAAATTCTACTCTATATTTAATCAAGCTATTCTGCAATCAACATTAAAAAACGGTCCATATGAAGGGTGGAATTATTGGAATAATGATATAACTCAGGAAGATGGTACTACAATTAACAGGCAAGAAGCGAATCACAAATCTTTTAACTTATATATTGCTCCCTTTTTGAAAGTATATAGTACAAAAAAATTAAAATATACAGCTGGGACCTATGCCGGAGATGAGTATTATATGTACTATTTAAGTGATGGTAGTGCTTTTCGTTATTCAAGACATGAAAATAGAGAAATATTCTTCTATCCACGCAATCCTGAAAAATGCTTAAAAATGGAAGAACAAGGACAATCAGTTTATGGAACCTGTGTTTTTGCTTTTACATTCTATCCACTTAGGAATAATGAAAAATGGGTACATCATTACAAAAAAGGACTGGAACCGTTTTTATTCCAATGGAGTGGTACTGATGATTATTTATACAACGCAAATGTTTATGGGTGTAAAATTCAAAACTCAGCAAATGGCGGTGGGTATTATTGTACTGCCATTATACAAAGAAACGGTTGGAAAGTCCCTAACGATTACCCTAGAAAAATAGTTTATTAACAATCAAAAGCAGACCTTTGCCCCCCTGCTTTTCCAGCTCCAGCAAGGCTGTTTTGTGGCTTGTTGTATAATATGCCACGAGAAAGGCTGAAGTATTTCTGTTAAAACCGCAGTCAGCATAGACAAATAATAAAGCCTGATCAAAAAAATTAAAGTCATTTTCGCAATTATCACAAACTTTTTATTGTTTTATATTGATAATTTAAATCCTGAGTATGCTTCTTTTACGGGAATATATTTAGATAAAATAATTTTAGCTCTCAAATCACAGCAATGGCAAGGATAAATCATTTGAACACCCTGCCTTTGGAGGTATATGCCGAGTTTTTTAACTTCATTATCAGATTTTGAAAGCAAATGTACACCACCTATTATTGCGTATATTTTATTTTGGTTAGTTACTTGTTTTGCATACTCAACGATATTTACAAGTCCTGCATGAGAACAACCTGAAATTATTACAAGACCTTTTGGAGAATTATACACCAAAGCAGATTCATCAGGATCTTCACTGCTTTCTGAAATCGGGAATTCACCTAAATATATTAATTTGTCTGTAATTTTATAAGGTTCTTTTGTATAAGTAATATCAAAAAAATCACTTATGGTACTCTCATCACCAGGGAATCCAATATTTTCAAAATTAGAATCATAATGAGGTTGTAATGCATAAGGGTGCAGGATCAGTCTTTTATTATTAATTACAAACCCTACTTTTAAAAGTTTTTTATATAAATTTTGCAACCATAAAAAGCCGCCCGTATGGTCGTTATGACTGTGGGACAAGACAATATCTGTAATATCAGAAAGATCAATGTTCATATGATAAGCGTTTTTGATAAATACATTACTGTATCCGCAGTCAAAAAGCACCTTACGAAAATCGTCCTCTATTAATATCGAAAGCCCGAATTCTCCCAGTAAATCTAAATCTTTTTGTGTATTATTATCAACTAATACTGTTAATTCCATATATTTGATTTTAATATATTTTTCTTAATTTGTAAATAGTGTTTATATTGAGTATTATATATAAATAAAATTTTATATTATACATACCTTTGCACAATCGGGAAGTTTACTCCATTCAGGAAAGAACGTTCTGTTAATCTTACACCTAAGCAGCATTGTTTGCGTTTAAACTGTGCTCGATAAATTTTTCTTACAGTATCATCGACTAAAGACTTTTCATATTTTTGATAAAGTTCTTCTAAAGGAACATTCTGCTCTACGTACAACTCAATAATATCATCAAGGACTTCATATTCAGGTAAGCTGTCCTGATCCTTTTGGTTTGGACGTAATTCTGCGGACGGTGCTTTATCAATTATTGCCTGAGGAATAATTTCTTCTTCGCGATTAATGTAATTTGAAAGTTTATACACATTTGTCTTTGTCAAATCACAAATTAAATTGTATCCTCCTGCTAGATCTCCGTATAAAGTTCCATAACCCATTGCAGCTTCCGATTTGTTACCTGTTGATAGCAAAAGATAATTATCTCGGTTTGAGAAAAACATTAAAATCAGACCGCGTAACCTTGCTTGTAAATTTTCTTCAGCTAAATCATGACGTCGTTCATGTGCTATCTTTTCAATAAAATTATCAAACAGCGGTGTAATAGCGTGTTTTACCGTTTTAATACCCAGATTTTGAGCCAATTGCACAGAATCAATTACACTGCCATCAGATGAGAACATACTCGGCATTAATACTCCTAATACATTTTCTTTACCTAATGCTTTCACAGCTAAAGTTGCAGTCAGGGCACTGTCTATCCCGCCTGAAAGCCCTAAAATCACCTTTTTAAATCCTGTATTCTCACAATACTCTTTCAAGGCAAAAGTACTCACGGTAAATACATCTTCTTCCAAGTAATCTTTTTTCGCCTCAATAGAAGCAGAAAAATCAACTATTTCTACTTTTTCCTCGCATATCGGCATTTGGAGAACATATTCACCTTTACTGTTTTTTGCAAAACTTCTGCCATAGTATATATTCTCATCTGCCATTCCTATTGAATTTATATATATAAAATCAGACTTTGTATCAATACTTTCCATAAATTTATAATTTTCATTCATCGCAAAGTATCTGTTTTTTGCAAGTATGTATAAATCACAATCAACGTCCTCAATAAATTCATCGGATACAAAAACTTTTTTACCATTAAGTTCAAAAAACTCTACATCTTCAACTTGACCTTCTTTAATTAAAATATCTCCAATCAAAATAGCTTTTAAATAATTTTTCTCAGCTATTTTGTTATATAAATCAATTTCTTTTTGCCAGCACCTTTCATCGTATATCAAATCTTTTCCACCGGTTGATTCTATATCAACACTTGGTAATACAACTAAATCACAATCTATATTCTCTATATTTTTAATTATATTTTCATAATTAAATTCAAAATCAGCTGTTTTATATTTTATTTGTGCTATTGCTATTTTCATATTTTTCTCCTACTCATCAAGTTTTAAGTAATTAGTATCTTCCCAGCGTAAGTCAAGATATTTAATTTTTGAATCCATAAGCTGTATTTGAGGAATTATTGAAGGAATACGTTTTATCCTTTCATATACATTCTCATCTAATCTTCCAAGTCTTATATTTACTGATTTAATTTTTACATATACATCGTCAGGATTTCGCAAATCAACATATTCTACAGACTCTTTTGAATATACCTCTATATATTTTGCTATTTTTTCAATTTTTAAAAGTTTTTTTATATCCCATTTGCTGTAGTCATCACCTTTATTACCGTATGATAGAACTTTTAAAGTCTTATAGTCTTTTTTAAAAGGTAAATATTCACGTCCTATTAATTTTCCATCTCTTGTAAAGAAAGCAACAGGAGAAATTTTAGCATCAGGTGAAATAGTGATAAAAGGCTCTCGCTCTCGAATTATTATTTGCAATCTTGCCGGGAATGCATACCTTCTTATATAGACATCTTCTATCGGAGGAAATTGAATTAA
Organism: uncultured bacterium; assembly: GCA_949299435.1. Taxonomy (GTDB): domain Bacteria; phylum Cyanobacteriota; class Vampirovibrionia; order Gastranaerophilales; family Gastranaerophilaceae; genus Scatenecus. The sequence goes on along the minus strand of CASGAK010000001.1, from coordinate 7,850 downwards.
TTTTTCTTTTAAATGCTTTGTATCTGCCATATAAATAGGAACATTGGGCACTTTTTCAGTTTTAAGAGCTGAAAGAATTTTTTGTGTAGGCACAATATTATTATTTAAAATTTCCAATGCCCCGCTATCAGATGTTGAAAAGGCATTTTTATCTAAATACCATTGAGGCACTCTTGTTATATAGCATAATCCAAAAATTAAAAAAATATTCACAACAAAACACATAACCGCACGAAAAGCATTCTGCCGTTTTCTACCTTTGCGTATCTGACGACTTCTTTGCATTTTCCTTACTATACGCTTACCTTCTGTTATTTCAGTCTGTTGAGAATATCTTTCCTCGTCCATTTAATATCCCGATTATTTATTCAATCCGACACTATTCAAAATCAATTGCACCAGCTCATCATAAGAAATATTCATAGCAGCAGCTTGAGCCGGTAAATCACTTGTTTCAGTCATACCAGGACTTGTATTTATTTCCAAGACATAAGGAATACCATCTACAATTAAAAAATCAACGCGTGAAACTCCGCTGCAACCTGCAAGATTGTGAGCTTTAACCGCAATTTTTTTGACTTTTTCAGTAAGCTCATCTGACAATTCTGCAGGCAAAATAAATTCTGTCATACCTTTTGTATATTTTGCCTCGTAATCATACCACTCGTTTTTCGGGCGTAATTCCAAAATTTCCGTAGCAAAAGCCTCTCCTTCACATTCTAATACTCCGACTGTTGCACATATTCCGACTAAATACTCCTCAATCAGTACATCATCATTGTATTTAACAGCTTCCAAGTAAGCCCTTTCCAACTCATCAGGTGTATTTACTTTTGTCATACCAAAACTAGATCCTTCTGATACAGGTTTTGTAATTAACGGATATTTTAAGTCCTTTGTCTTTAATTTAACATCTTCACCTTTTCTAACAAAAACAGATTTTATCAAAGGTATTTCAGAATCAGTCGATAAAATTCTTTTTGTATATTCTTTATTCATACAAACCGAACTTGCCATTACACCACAACCAGAATATGGGATTTGCAGAATTTCCAAAACACCTTGGATACAACCATCTTCACCATACTTGCCATGAAGTGCGTTGTATGCATAATCATAATTACCGTTTTGTAAAACTTGAGAAATATTTTTATCAACAATTACTAATTCAGCATTCTGATACCCTAATCTTTTAAGTGCTTCAAAACAGCCTTTACCGGATCTCATTGAAACTTCAGCTTCACTAGACATACCCCCGGCTAGCACTGCAATTTTAGCATTTTTATCTACTTTTGATATAATATTTTGCATATCTCAACCTCTCTTTTGTTTAATCCGCCCAAATATCTTACCTCGGGCTTTAATTCTATATTATACTTATTTTTGACAGCCTGATACATTTTCAGCATTAATTCTAAAATATCTGTAGAACTTGCTGAGTCATAGTTAATAATAAAATTTGCATGTTTTTCATATACTCGTGCACCATTAACTGAAAAAGTCTTTGCTCCAATACTTTCCAAAAGCCTCCCTGCAGAATCTCCCTGCGGGTTACGAAAAACACTGCCACAATTCGGTAAAGCTAAAGATGGCTGCTTTTCTTTTCTGAAATTAAGGTTTTCCTGCATTTTGGCTTTTATTTTTTCAATCGGGGCTTTATTTAATTTAAATTTTGCAGAAAGTACTGTAATATTCTCCTTTTGACAAACTGAAGTTCTGTAAGCAAAATGCAAATCCGATTTGGATAAATTTACAAGACCTCTAGTCGGTGAAAAACAAACAGCCTCTTGTAAAACATCACTTACGGACTGTCCATGAGCTCCGGCATTCATAAAAACTTCACCACCGACAGATCCAGGGAATGCAATCATAAACTCCAATCCGCTTAAACCATTGTCAGCAACTGCTTGGGATAATTTAGGTCCTTTTATCCCGCACTCCGCAGTTACAATTTCACCGTCAATATCAAATTTATCCATTTTTGCGGTTAAAATAACAGTACCTGCAAATCCATCTGAAGATATCAATGTATTTGATAAATTCCCAAACACACTTGCATCAGGATTTTCTGTCAAAGCATTTACAAATTCTTCAACAGATTCAGGGAAAATGACTTTTTGAATTTTCCCTCCGCACTTAAATGCTGTCATTTTTTTGATATCAAAATTTTCTTCAATTTGCAATGTTAACAAGTCCCTCATTCAAAGAAATCAATTCTTTTCCCAATACTGTAATTGTACCTGCACCTAAGCCGATTATTACATCACCATTTTCCAATGACGGAAACATCTTTTTGGCAACCTCTTTCATATCACCGCTTATATATTCACAGGGGATATCCGACTTTTCTGATAATTCACAAGCAAAAGATCTTCCGCTTATTCCTTCTATCGGGTCTTCAGAAGCTGCATACACGTCAGTTACAATAACCTTATCCACTCCATCGAAAGCTCCTAAAAAGTCTTTCCACAAATTTTTCAATCTCGTATACCTGTGGGGTTGGAAGACTGCTATCACTCGTTTATTTTTAAAACTTTCAGCACAAGATAATGTAGCTTTAATTTCTGTCGGGTGGTGTGCATAATCATCATATATTGAAATTCCGTCGAATTCACCTACTTTTTGGAATCTTCTCCCCATACCTGAAAATGTTGCAAAGTGCTTTTTAATTTTTTCAATGTCAATTCCAGCCTGATGCAAGCTGGCTACAACTGCAAGTGCATTATATACATTATGACGACCTTTCAAAATTATTGACAATGAGGTCAGTAATTCCTCTTTATAATACACATCAAAAGTTGTACAATCTTGAGTAAATACAATATTTTTTGCTGTATAATCAGCTTTATTAAGACCGAATGTCATAACTCTATGAGCATGAAGTTGTTTTAATACCTCACAATCGTTGTTAATTAGTACAATTGCATCTTCTTTTAAATTTGATATAAATTTTTCAAAAGTTGCGAGTAAAGATTTCATACCATCTTTATAAAAATCCAAATGGTCAGGCTCTAAATTATTAATTACACATACATTCGGTGAATATTTAACTATTGTGCCATCACTTTCGTCTAATTCCGCAATAAAATATTTTTCCTTTGTAGACTGAGAATTTACACCGAGTTCAGGAATTATCCCTCCTACCACGAAAGAAGGCTCATAACCTGCAAGATCCATCACATAAGAAGCTAATCCGCTTGTTGTAGTCTTGCCATGAGTTCCTGAAAATCCAATGAAAAACTTGTCCTGTTTTGATATTTCTGCCAACAAATCCGATCTATGATAAATAGTTAATCCCATTTTTTTAGCTTTCACCAACTCAGGGTTATCTTCCCTTATCGCGGTACTTGCCACAACAACACAGTCCTCGGGCAAATTACTTTCATTATGTCCGATATATACCTTTGCCCCTAATTTTCTCAACTTTTCAACATATTTACTGTCTTTTATATCGGAACCAGATACCTCACAGCCATTCTCCAGCAAATACTTTGCCAGTCCGCTCATTCCGATTCCGCCTATTGCTATAAAATGATATTTTCTTTTCAAAGCTCTTTCCCTAATCTATTCTGTCTGTCTACATTTCTATTATAATACATAAATCTTGCTTTGTATCGTTTGTTATGATATTTTAATAAAATTTAATGGCAACTTTTTGCATTGAGAGATTTTACGATAGATATGATAAATTTATTTGAAATACCGATTAATATAATAAAATTCTTCAAAGTCGAAAACTTTAGTCACAAATTTAGGAAATTAGAAAACTTAAAAAGAGTTTTAAAAGTTCACTCTTTACTGGAAATTAAACCCTTTGACAAAAATCTGAAAAATATTGTTGCTAAAGTAGGCGATAATTATATATTATCTTCTATGGAATATGACACCAAACTTAAAAAATTCAACTTTAAACAACTGGGAAGAATGAAAGGATATCCTTATCTTGTAAGAGATTGTGAAGAATATTATCCTGATAAAGACATTTATTATTCTTTTTATATAGCAAAAGTTAAAGCGAACGAATTTCGTAAAGGCATAGGTAAAAAACTTATTCAACTTGCGAAATGTGAAAGTTACCGCTACGACTGCAAAGGCAAAATTCATCTTGATGCTGTGAATGAAGCCAGACCGCCTTTTTATTTTTACAGAGCACTTGGATTTGATTCTCAGGATAAATTGAAAATTAACATAATTGACCAATATAGAAAACTTAATCAACCACTTCCTGATAAATACAAAAAATGGTGTATTTCAATGTATTTACCTGAAAATAAAACAGGTATGAGAATTTAATCTGATACCTGTTTTTTCAATTAATAACAATTTTTATTTTACAACGATATTGACAAGTTTTTTGGGTACAACAATTGTTTTTACAATAGTTTTGCCTTCTGTAAATTCTTTAACTTTGGCACTTGAAAGTGCAAGCTGTTTTAAATCTTCTTCACTTGAAGATTCATCAGCTTCGATTTTATCTCTCAGTTTTCCGTTCACTTGAACGACCAAAGTGATTGAACTTGCTTTAGCAAGGTTTTCGTCCCATTCGGGCCATTTTTCATCATGAATAGAACTTTGTCCGCCTAATTCATGCCAAGCCTCCTCGGAAAGATGGACTGCAACAGGTGAAATCAATTTAATCAAAGTAAGAATTGCAAAACTTACAACCTGCTTATCTTCATCATCAAATTGAGTCTTTTTGCCGCACCAATCATATATAGCATTTACCAATTCACGATACTTTGAAATTACCGTATTAAATTGGAAATCATTTGCTATATCATTTGAAATTCCTTTTATCGCAATATGGACAATACGAACCAAGTCATCATTGTCTTTTCTAAGCGGGAAATTCAGCTTATAATCAAGAGTTATATTCTGAGCATTTGATGAAATCAGACGCCATACACGATTTAAGAATTTGTAACAGCCTTCTACACCTGCATCTGACCAGTCAAAATCTCTAGCCGGAGGTGAATCTGATAAGATAAACAACCTTGCAGTATCAGCTCCGTAATTTTCAAATATTTCATCAGGATCTACAGTATTTCCTTTTGATTTTGACATCTTAGCACCGTCTTTTAGCACCATACCTTGCGTTAGCAGATTTTTAAACGGTTCATCAAAGTCTAAAAGTCCTAAATCCCTCAGAGCTTTTGTGAAAAACCTTGAATACAACAAGTGTAAAATTGCGTGCTCAATTCCGCCTACATACTGATCGACAGGAAGCCATTTATTTACTTTATCTTTTGCAAACGGCATCTTATCATTTTTTGCATCAGAATATCTCAAATAATACCAGCTTGAGCATACAAATGTATCCATTGTATCAGTTTCTCTTCTTGCAGGGCCACCACAACAAGGACAAGTTGTTTCTACAAAAGTTTTTGATGTTGTAATCGGAGATTTGCCGACGACACTAAAGTCTACATCTTTCGGTAACAATACTGGCAATTGTTCTTCAGGCACAGGTTGTATTCCGCATTTTTCTCAATATACAACAGGAATTGGAGCTCCCCAATATCTCTGACGTGATACAAGCCAGTCACGTAATCTGTATTGTGTCTTAAATTCACCAAATCCCTCTTTTACAGCCTTTTCAGTAATCGCTTTTTTGGCATCTTCATTATTCATTCCATTGAATTCCCCTGAATTTACCATAATTCCTGGATCTGTGTAAGCTGCATCTTTGCAATCTGAAGGATTTTCAGGATTTTCAATTACAACTTTCATTGGAAGATTGTATTTTTTAGCAAAATCAAAATCTCTTGTATCGTGAGTAGGTACAGCCATTACAGCACCTGTTCCGTATTCTACCAATGCATAATCTGCAGTCCATAGCGGGAATTTTTCTCCTGTGAACGGATTTATACAGTGAGTACCTAACGGAACTCCTGTTTTTACTCTTTCTGTAGAAAGTCTTTCTATTTCTGTCATTTTACGGGCATTTGCTCTATATTCTTCAACAGCTTTTTTGTTTTCAGGAGTTGTTAATTTTTCAATATCTTTATACTCCGGTGCTACTACAAGGTAAGTGATACCATAGGCAGTATCAGGCCTTGTCGTATAGACAGGAATTTCCAAATCTGAACCGTCAGGCATATCACAGACTTTGAATTTCAAAATCGCACCTTGTGATTTTCCAATCCAATTTGCCTGCATAGTCTTTACGTTATCTCCCCAGCCTGTCAACTTATCAAGATCTTTAAGCAAGACTTCCGCATAATCTGTTATTTTCAAAAACCATTGTGAAAGATATTTCTTCTCGACTACACTATCGCATCTCCAGCATTTACCGTCTATTACCTGCTCGTTTGCCAAGACTGTTCCGCATTGTTCACACCAGTTAACAGCTGCCTCTTTTTTGTATGCCAAACCTTTTTTGTACAATTGTAAGAAAAGCCATTGTGTCCATTTATAATAATCAGGTTTACAAGTTGTAACTTCTCTATCCCAATCGTAAGAAAGCCCAAGCATTTTAAGCTGTTTTGTCATATATTTTATATTTTCATCAGTCCAAGTTTCAGGATTTGCACCATGTTTCATCGCTGCATTTTCAGCAGGCAGTCCGAAACTGTCCCAGCCCATCGGGTGAAGCACATTAAAGCCGTTCATCTTTTTATAGCGGGCAATTACATCTGTAATAGTGTAATTTCTTACATGCCCCATATGGAGTTTTCCTGAAGGGTAAGGAAACATTGATAATGCATAGTATTTTGGTTTTTCATCGTCATCTGTTGTTTTAAAAACCTTATTTTCTTCCCAAACTTTTTGCCATTTCTTTTCTATTTCTTGCGGATAGTATGATTCTTTCATCTTTTTCTCCCTAATTCTTTTGCATAAAAAGGGTAGCATAAAAAACTTTCTATCGCAAATTTAAAATAATTTATTCATACTATTAACGTTTTTAAAAATTTATATTATAATTTTGTATTATGAAGAGAAGATTTATTTTACCGTTAATAATAGGCTTGGCATTTGTGAGTATTCAAACAAGTCCTGCACATGCCGGGTTTTTAAAGACTTACAAGGCTCAAGTGAGCCAAAATCGAGAATTTAAAAATACGAGAGCCCAAATCAAAGAAGTATTTGAGCTACAAGATAAATATACAAATTCACATGACCTTGAAAAACTATCTGAACTATACGCTGAGAGTTTTGTAAACTCTGACGGGTTCGGCAAAAAGGTTTATTTTAAACTAATCAAAGACACTTGGGACACATATTCTGATATTATGTATGATACTGTGATACGAGATATTCAGGTCAACGGGAATTATGCAACGGTACAGACTTATGAAACTGCACTTGCGGTAACTCATGAGCAGTCTGAAACAGTTGATGCATATGGAGAGTTAAGGTCAAGTGCAAACAGTATTTATTATTTACAAAAATTCGGTCAAAAATGGATTATCACTGCTGAGCAAATACTTAACGAACAATCACAATTAAAATATGGTGATGCAAGATTTATAAAAATGGATTTAAAAGCTCCCAATATTGTGAGTGCAGGGGGAGAATACACTGCTGCTTTGGATATTGAATTAGGAGATAATGAGGGTGCTATTGCATCTATTGAAAAACAAGAAATTATACACCCGCTTGACCAGCCTAAAGAAATTTTCAGACAATTAAGCGGTGAAAACAATTTGGAAAGAATTTTCAAAGCTAATACTAAAAACATAAATGAATACGCAACAGCTTCTATCGGAATTGCTAAGGCTGTACCTTATGATGAAACAAAATCAAGAGTTTATGTATCTGGTATTGCTTTTTTAATGACAAGAGTCAACGTAATACCTGAAAATAAATTTATTACAGATGAGGATAACGATGCACAAAAAGCTGAGTAG